>DATAHG010000605.1:0-5552 GCA_036263295.1 Thermoanaerobaculia bacterium
GGAGACGCAGGTCATCTCGGTCACGATCAGCCCGGCGCCGCCGAGCGCCCGGGAGCCCAGGTGGACCAGATGGAAATCGTTCGGCAGGCCGTCCTGGGCGCTGTACATGTCCATCGGCGAGACGACCACTCGGTTTTCGAGGGTCATGCCGCGCAGGGTGAACGGCGTGAACAGCGGCGGGACAAGCTTCTCGGCGGGCTGGCCGGTCCGGTTCGCCAGCCACCGCTCCACTCCTTCGAGATAGGTGCGGTCGCGCAGCCGCAGGTTCTCATGGCTCACCCGCTGGCTGCGGGTGAGCAGGCTGTAGGCGAACTGCTCCGGATCGAGCCGCACGTAGCGCCGGGCGTTCTCGAACCACTCCATGGAATTGCGGGCCGCGTTCTGGAGGCGCAGAGCCTCGGTCCGCCGCTCGTCCTCATAGGCCTGGAGGGCCTTCGGCAGGTCGAAAGGGCCGTCCCCGGCCGTCTCTTCATTGAGGATGCGCGCCAGCGAGATGGCATCCTCCATCGCCAGCTTGGTGCCGGAGCCGATCGAAAAGTGAGCGGTATGCGCCGAGTCTCCGATCAGAGCAATGCTTTCGCGGCCTGCGCTGCTCCACCAGTGCTCGTTGTGGACGCGCACGAAGCTCATCCAGGGGGCGGCGCGCTGCTGGGGCGCCACGTTCGCGAGCAGGCGGTGGCCGTCGAGCCAGGGGCCGAACATCTCCTCGCAGGCGGCGACGGTGGCGTCGAGGTCCATCCGGTCGAAGCCGGCGTTGCGCCAGGAGGCCTCGTCGCACTCGACGATGAAGGCCGACAGGCTGTCGCTGAACGGATAGGCGTGGACCTGGAAGACCCCGGCCGCGTTCTCGACAAAGACGAAGGTGAACGCCTCGAAGACCCGGGTGGTGCCGAGCCAGACGTACTTCGCCTTGCCGCTCACCAGGTCGGGGCGGAAGCGGTCGGCATGCTGGCGCCGGATCGCGCTGTTGACCCCGTCGGCGGCGAGGATCAGGTCGGCGTCGCCCAACCCCAGGGCCGGCAGGTCGGCTTCGTCCCGCACTTCGCAGTGGAAGCGCAGATCGGCCCCCAGACCGGCGGCGCGGCGTTGCAGGATTTCCAACAGCTTGACCCGCGCGAGGCCCGCGAAGCCATGCCCCCCCGACGTAATGGTCCGCCCCTTGAAGTGGATGTCGATGTCATCCCAGCGGGCGAAGCTGGCGGAGATCTCCTCGTACGTTTCGGGATCGGCGAGGCGAAAATTACCAAGGGTCTGGTCGGAGAAGACGACCCCCCAGCCGAAGGTGGCGTCCGGCGGGTTGCGCTCGAGAACCGTGATCTGGTGAGCCGGGTTCGCCTTCTTCATCAGGAGGGCGAAGTACAGCCCGGCCGGGCCGCCGCCGAGGACGACGACCTTCAAGCCGCCCCTCCCGGAGGGGTTCGGCCAGATTCGAGGCGGCGCAAAGGGTCTCTCATCGGGGGCGGTTCCGGGTCGGAAACGGATGCTAGCACACCGCCCAGGGAACAAATATTGCAGATTGTTGATGCGTGCAAAAGATGGCTTTCCCGAAATGAAGGGGTAATGAGGGAATGAGCGAAGGGTCTCCGGCGGAGCAGTCCCCTCCCGTTGAGAAGAGCATGGCCAAAGAGGCGAGACAGGACTCGGAGCCTCTGCTGGCCGCGGTGTTCGAATCGGCGATCGACGCGATCCTGATCGCCGACGACGAGGGACGTTACATCCGGGTCAACCCGGCAGCCTGCAACCTGCTCGGCCTGACCGAGCCGGAGCTCCTGGGACGCCGGATCGGCGACTTCATGGCTCCCGATGGTGATTTCGAGCAGGCCTGGCGGGGCTTTCTCGACCGCGGCAAAGACTCGGGCGAGATGGACCTCCTCCGGCCGGACGGGACCGTGGTGTCGGTCGAGTACAACGCCGCCAGCCATGTGGTCCCCGGGCATCACCTGTCGATCCTGCGGGACGTGGGCCGGCGGCGCCAGGCCGAGGAGGGGCTGCGCATCCTGGCGGAGGCCGGCCAGCTCTTTGCCGAGTCCCTCGACTTCCAGCAGACGCTCGACAACGTCGCCCGGCTCGCCATTCCGCTCCTCGCCGACTGGTGCGTGATCGACATCGTGGCGGAGAACGGCTCGATCGAGCGCCTGGTGGCGGTCCATGCGGATCCGGAAAAGCAGCCCCTGCTCGACGAGCTGAAGCGGCACGCCCCTTCGCTGGAGGATGCGGACGGGCCGGCCATGGTCCTGCGTGGCGGCCAGCCGTTCCTGGCCCCGGAGATCACCCCCGAAAAGCTCACCAGCCTGGCCCGCAGCGAGGCTCACCGGCAGCTCATCCTGAAGCTGGCGCCGGCCTCCGTCCTCTCCCTGCCCCTGATCGCCCGCGGGCGCCAGCTCGGGGTCTGGACCTTCATCCGCTCGGCCCCGGGACGGCCCTACCGCGACGGCGACCTGCCGCTGACCGAGACCCTCGCCCGCCGGGCCAGCCTGGCGATCGACAATGCCCGCCTCTACCTGGCGGCCGAGAACGCCAATCGGGCCAAGGACCAGTTCCTCGCCTCGCTGAGCCACGAGCTGCGCACTCCACTGACCCCCGTCCTCGCCCTGGTCTCCAGGCTCGACCGCGGGCCCGGGACGAGCCCCGAGCTGCGCCGCGGTCTGGCCGTGATCCGCAAGAACATCGAGCTGGAGGCGCGGCTGATCGACGACCTCCTCGACCTCACCCGGATCGCCCGCGGCAAGATCGAGCTGCACCCCGAGGTGACCGACATCCACGCTCTGCTCCAGCACGCCATTCAGGTCTGCTGCGCCGGCGAGGACGGGCGGATCGGCGTCGAGGTCGATCTGGGCGCGCCCGACGCGCGGGTCTGGGCGGACGGGCCGCGCCTCACCCAGGTCTTCTGGAATCTCCTGACCAACGCCATCAAGTTCACCCCGCCGGGCGGCGCGATCCGGGTCCGCACCTCGGCCGCGGAGGCCGGCGGAGAGGGGGCACCCGAGCTGGTGGTCGAGATCTCGGACACCGGTGTCGGCATCGAGCCGGAGCTGATGCCCCGGATCTTCGGCGCCTTCGAGCAGGGGAGGCTCGGCGCCCCCCGGCGCAGCGGCGGCCTCGGCCTGGGGCTCGCCATCAGCAAGGCGATCCTGGAGTTGCACGGCGGCAGTCTCGCCGCCGCGAGCCCGGGGCGGGACCAGGGGGCGACGTTCACGGTGCGGATCCCCTTCCACCGCGAGCTCCTGGGACCGGTGGCCTCGCCCCTCCTCGGTATCGGGGCCGCGGCTGCGGCCGAGACGCGGCCGGCGGAAGCAGCGGACCGTCCCCTGCGGATCCTGCTGATCGAGGACCACGAGGACACGGCCGCGGCGCTCAGCGACCTGCTGACCGATCGCGGCCATTCCGTCCAGGTCGCCGGCACCGTCCGGGCCGGCCTGGAGACCGCGGCCCGCTCCGCGGCGGACCTCGACCTGGTGATCAGCGACCTCGGCCTGCCGGACGGCAGCGGGGTCGACCTGATGCGCGAGATCACCGCCCGCTACGGCCTCCCCGGCATCGCGCTCAGCGGCTACGGCATGGACGAGGACATCCGGCGGAGCCTCGAAGCCGGCTTCTGCCTGCACCTCACCAAGCCGGTGAACGTGCAGGTCCTGGAAGAGGCGATCCGCAAGTGCCGGATGGCGGCGGTGTTGCGGTAGGACGTCAGACCGACGGAGCGGCCCGCCGCCCCATCCCGATCACCATCCAGACGGCGTGGAGCAGGATGGCGATCCAGAAGTACATCAGCCAGGTCATCCCCTTGGCCAGCAGCGTCGGATCCCCGTGCGCCAGGGCGCGGAAAAAGAAGAACGCCACGGGGACGCTGAGCACGGGGAGGAGGAGCGCGAGCGCCGCCAGGGGCCGCCGCCGGTCGGGGAGCCAGCGCAACAGGTAGACCGCTCCGATCAGCAGGCTGGACAGCGCCAGGGCGGCCCACTTGACCGAGGTGATCGTGGTCATGGCCGGCAGGGCCTCCTCGAAGGCGCCGCCGAAGAGGGCCCGCTTCGCCGGCTCGGCCAGCTCGAGCAGGCGGAAGGCCGTGTGGTTCTCCAGGGCGTCCCCGAGCAGCATGGCGGTGGACAGCGCCGCTCCCGCGGCGAGAAGCCAGCGGTGGCCGGTGGGGGACGACGGGGGGCTGTCCTCGGCCGGGGAGGCCAGGAAGCCGAAGATCGCGAAGACCAGGAGGCTGTAGGAGAGCAGGAAAGCGAAGTCGGCGTGCAGGTCGGCCCAGAGCGCCGCGAGGACGCAGCCCACCTTGTGGGCGTCGTTGCCCTGGAGAGCCGGCACCGGCACGCCCAGCTCCAGTTGCAGCATCGACCACCCCGGCCGTATGCCTTCGCAGTGGTTCCGGCGCAACGCCGCCTCCGCCGCCGCCCCCAGCCCACGCCCGGAGAGGATCGTGGCGATCCCGGCCAACAGCACGATGACAGCCCAGAGCCTGCGTCGCGACCTCGGCATCTTCTTCCTCCGATCTGAGAACCTGTGCTCATTCTGCGGCAAATCCCCGGCGAGGACCAGCGTGCCGGCATAAGATGGCTGCCGATGGCCGCCGGCATGACCTTCACCCTCCATCCCACCCTCGCCCGGGATACCGCCGAGGTCGCCCATCTACCCCTCTGCGCCGTCCTGCTCATGCGGGACCGCCGCTTCCCCTGGCTGATCCTAGTGCCGCGGCGCGAGGCGGTGCGCGAGATCTGCGAGCTGTCCCGGGAGGACCGGGCCGCCCTGATGGAGGAGATCGCCGGGGCAAGCGAAGTGCTGCGCCGCCTCTTCCAGCCCGACAAGCTGAACGTCGGAGCCCTGGGCAACGTCGTACCCCAGCTCCACGTCCATGTGGTCGCCCGCACGGCCTCCGACCCTGCTTGGCCCGGTCCGGTCTGGGGCTCCGGCCCGGCGGAGCCCTACGGGGAAAGCGAGCTGGACGAGCTGCGGAACCGCCTGGCCGCCGCCTTCCACGACATCTGAGCGGCCCCCGGGGGGGCGCACCCGGAGCTTTTGCGGCACCTCTTTATAGGATGCAGCTTCCGGAACTCTCCTCGAAAGGAGCCTTTCCCATGACTCAGGTTTCTCGAATTTCCCGCCGGCTCGCCGCCTTCGGGTGCGTCGCCGCCCTCGCTTCTCTCGCGTCACCCGCCGCCGCCCAGCCCGCCGGCTTCGTGATCGGCTCGGCCAACGTCGCCACCGCCGATCCGGCGGTGCCGCGGCCGTCCACCACGCCGTGCGCCGTGCAGCTCTACTCGGGCTTCACCTTCGCCGACTTCTCCCCCAAGCCGTTCTCCTACACGCCGCCCGCGGCGTGCCCGGGACCGTGGGCGAAAGTCGTCCTGGAGGCGGACTTCGCCGTCACCGCCGGCCGCCAGTTCGAGCGCACCGCGCAGATCGCCCTCGGCCATGTAAACCTTTATTACGGGACCACGGCCGAGCCCTCGAGCACCCTCGCCCCCTCCTGGCACGTGGAGCGCGACCTCACCGACTACACCGCGCTCTTCCGCACCGCCCAGACCGGCGAGGTGAACCTGGGGAACCTGGTC
>DATAHG010000606.1:0-4901 GCA_036263295.1 Thermoanaerobaculia bacterium
GCCGGCTTCTTCTCGAAGGACGAGATCCTGCACGCCGCCGCGGCCGACGGCCAGTGGATCCTCTGGGCGGTCGGCCTGCTCACCGCCGGCCTCACCGCCTTCTACATGTTCCGGGCGGTGTTCCTGACCTTCCACGGCAAGTTCCGCGGCACCCACGAGCAGGAGCACCACCTGCACGAGTCGCCCGCCGTGATGACCGTGCCGCTGTGGGTCCTCGCCGTGGGCGCGGTCGTCGCCGGCTGGGTCGGCATCCCCAAGCTGCTGTCGTTCGGCCGCGACCTCAACTGGTTCCACCACCTGCTGGAGCCGGTGATCGCGGTGCCGCAGGGGCTGGAGGCCGGCGAGCACAACGTCGGCGAGAGCCTGGAGATCCTCCTGGTGGTGATCGCGGTCGCCGTGGCCGCCGCCGGCATCCTGCTGGCGCGCGCCTTCTACGGCGGCGACAAGGGAACTGCGACCGGCCGGCAGTGGGCGGCCCGCTTTCCCGGCGTCCATCGCCTGCTCGAAAACAAGTACTACGTCGACGAGCTGTACGACCGCATCATCGTGCGGCCGCTCGCCGCGCTGTCGGCCTTCTTCTGGAAGGTGGTCGACACCTTCGTCATCGACGGCGCGGTGCGCGCCGGTGCCTTCCTGACCGAGCTGACCGGCGACGTCGGTCGCTTCAGCACCACCGGCAACGTGCGGAACTACGCCCTGTACTTCTTCCTCGGCGTGATCGCCCTCCTCGGCTGGCTGCTGTTCTGACGCCCGAGCACCAGGGACAACCCCAGACATGGAAACGATCTTCGACCTGCTCCTCGGCAACACGCTGACCCGCCTGGTGTTCTTCCCGGCGCTGGCGGCGCTGCCGCTGCTCTTCTTCCCGCGCGGCAGCAGCCGTCCGGCCAAGATCTACACCCTGGTCGTCTCGCTGATCGAGCTCGGCCTGGCGCTCGCCTACGTGGCGGCCCACATGGGTGCCGACGGCACGTTCGCGCTGGTCCGCGACCTCGGACCGGGCGGCGGACGGATCCCCTGGATCTCCAGCTATGGCATCACCTACGACATGGCGATGGACGGCATCTCGATGCCGCTCGTCCTGCTCGGCATCTTCCTCGTGCCGATCGTCGTGCTCGGCACCTGGAACGGCATCGAGAAGCACTGGCGCTCCTACGCCGCCTCGCTCCTCCTGCTGACCTCCGGCGTGCTCGGCGCGCTCCTCGCCTTCGACCTCTTCCTCTTCTACATCTTCTGGGAGGTCATGCTGGTGCCGATGTACCTGCTCATCGGCATCTGGGGCGGCGAGCGGCGGATCTACGCCGCGGTCAAGTTCTTCCTGTTCACGATGGCCGGCAGCCTCCTGATGCTGGTCGCCATCCTGTACATGGCCTGGACCTTCCAGAGCCTGAACGGCGGCGTCTGGAGCTTCGCCTACGACGACCTGCTGCGGCTGGACTTCCCGCTCAGCACGCAGCTCTGGCTGTTCGGGGCGTTCGCCCTGACCTTCGCCATCAAGGTGCCGATGTTCCCGTTCCACACCTGGCTGCCGGACGCCCACGTCGAGGCGCCGACCGGCGGCTCGGTGATCCTCGCCGGCATCCTGCTGAAGCTCGGCACCTACGGCTTCCTGCGCTTCGCCATCCCGCTCTTCCCGCACGCCACCGAGGCGGCGCAGCCGCTGCTCGTCGCCCTGGCGCTGATCGGCATCCTCTACGGCGCCCTGGTCGCCTGGGTGCAGGTGGACATGAAGAAGCTGGTCGCCTACTCCTCGATCGCCCACCTCGGCTTCGTCATGCTGGGACTCCTGGCGGTCGACGTGGTCGCCTGGCAGGGCGCGCTGCTCCAGATGGTCAACCACGGCCTGTCCACCGGCGCGCTCTTCCTTCTCGTCGGCATGATCTATGACCGCCGCCACACCAAGAAGTTTGAGGAGTTCGGCGGCCTCGCCAAGGTGATGCCGCTGTTCGCCTTCTTCCTGGTCTTCTCGACCCTCGCCTCGGTCGGCCTGCCGGCCTTGAACGGCTTCGTCGGCGAGTTCCTGATCCTGATCGGCAGCTTCCGCACCCTCGGCTGGCCGGCGGCGGTGGCGACCTTCGGCGTGGTGCTCGCGGCCATCTATCTGCTCAAGATGCTGCAGCTCACTCTCTGGGGCCCGATCACCAAGGAAGAGAACCGCGGCCTCAAGGATCTGTCCGCCCGCGAGATCCTCGCCCTGGTGCCGCTCTGCGCCCTGATGCTCTGGATCGGCGTCGCGCCGCAGGCGTTCCTGCAGCCGAGCCGGCAGGCCCTGGAGACGGTCCTCGCCGACTACCAGCAGCGGGTCCAGCAGCCCGACGTCACGCAGGCGACCCTGCGGCCCGGCGTGACGGACTCCGCGGCCGCCTCGCCGGTCGATGCCGCGACCCTGGCCCCCTCTACCTCCGGGCCGACCTCGGAGCCCACTTCGGAGACTGGACGATGACGCGCGCCGACCTGATCGCCCTGCTGCCCGAGATGATCCTCTGCGCCGGCGGCGTGCTGCTCTTGATGCTCGACGTCGTGCCCGCGCTGCGGCGGAGCTTCACCGCCATCGGGATCCTCGTCACCGCGCTCGCCGCCTGGGGCGCCTGGGTGGCCTACACCGCGGCGCCGACCGATCCTTTCCTGACTTGGAACGGCCTGCTGGAGACCAGCCGCGTCGGGCTCGCCCTCTCCTGGGTGATCCTGATCTCGACGGCGCTCTGCCTGCTCGCCTCGGACGGTTATCTGCGCCGCGAGGGGATCCTCTCCGGCGAGTATCACGCGCTGCTCCTCTGGTGCGCCTGCGGCCTGCTGCTGATGCTGCGCGGCACCGAGCTGCTGATGGTCTTCGTGGCCCTGGAGCTGCTGTCGCTCTGCCTCTACTCGCTCGCCGCCTACCACCGCCGGATCAGCCTGGCGACGGAGGCGGCGATCAAGTACTTCCTGATGGGGGCCTTCGTCAGCGCCTTCATCCTCTACGGCATCGCCCTGGTATACGGCGCCTCGGGCAGCACCCGCTTCGCCGACATCGGCCGGGCGCTCGGCGGCGGCGCGGAGATCCCGGTGATGGGGACCTTCGGTCTCCTCCTCCTGGTCGCCGGCTTCGGCTTCAAGATGAGCCTGGTGCCGTTCCACGCCTGGTCGCCGGACACCTACCAGGGCGCCCCCTCCCCCTTCGTGGCCTTCCTCTCGGTGGCCCCGAAGGTGGCGAGCGCGCTGGTGCTCTATCGCCTCCTCGAAGCGGTCGCGGCCGGCGGTTCGCCGCAGACCATCGCCAAGTGGTCCGACGTGGTGGCCGCCCTGGCGGTGCTCTCGATGCTGGTCGGCAACTTCCTCGCTCTGGTGCAGCGCGACATCAAGCGCATGCTGGCCTACTCCGGCATTGCGCACATGGGCTACCTGCTCCTCGCCCTGGTGGTGGTCGAGCGGAAGTCGCTGACGCCGGTCGTGGTCTACCTGCTGGCCTATGCGCTGATGAACGCGGGCGCCTTCACGGTGGTCGCGATGCTCTACAACCGCCCCGGCGAGCAGCACCTGATCACGGACCTCTCCGGCTGGGGATACCGCTATCCGCTGCTCGGCGCCTGCCTGGCCGTCTGCATGCTGTCGCTCGGCGGCATCCCGCCGACGGTCGGCTTCCTGGGCAAGTACCTGGTGTTCCTGGACGCGGTGGGCGATGGACTGGTCGGGCTCGCGGTCCTCGGCGTCCTCGCCAGCCTGATCGGCGTGTTCTACTACCTGCGGGTCGTCTACGTTCTTTACATGAAACCGGAGAGCCGGCAGCCGGAAGGTCTGTTGATCGACGGCTGGGGCCGCACCGCGGCCGTTCTGGCCGCGCTCGGCACCCTGGTGCTCGGTATCTGGCCGACCGGTCTGCTGCAATGGCTCCTCGAAGCGACCACAGTGAAGTAAACGAGTCGGAAGAGGTCTCCCCTCTCACCCTCAACCGGCTGTCGTTCTATCTGCGCTGCCTGCGCCACCTGCAGGAGTCGGGAGTGAAGCGCGTCTCCTCCCAGGAGATGGCGCAGCAGTATCACCTCTCCGCGAGCCAGATCCGCAAGGATCTGGCTCAGTTCGGAGAGTTCGGGATCCGCGGCGTGGGCTACGAGGTCGACGACCTCGCCGACCACCTCAACTCTCTGCTCGGCCTCGACCAGAAGCACGCCATGCTGATCGTCGGCATGGGCAACCTGGGGAGCGCGCTCGCCCACTATCTGGGCTTCAACTACGGCTCGTTCCACGTGGTGGCCGGGGTGGACAAGGACCCCGCCAAGGTCGGCCGAAAGATCGGCGACTTCGTGGTTCGCTCGTCCGACGAGCTGGCCCAGGTGGTGAAGGACTCCGGAGCCGAGATCGGAGTGCTCGCGGTGCCCGCCGAGGCGGCGCAGGAGAACTACGACGCCCTGGCGGACGCGGGGATCAAAGGGGTCCTCAACTTCGCGCCGGTGCGGGTGAAGCGCCGGGCCGGCGTGCCGCTCAAGAACGTGGACCTGCGGATCAATCTCGAGGAGCTAGCGTTCTTCCTGCGGAAATGACGAAAGGCGCCGCCCGCGCCACCCTCTCCTCCTGCGCCGCGCCGGACTGCATCTCCAGCGGCCCAATCCGCAACGCCCCGCGGAAGGGCACCGCGGTCACCAGAAAATCCCCCTGCCCCACCAGCACCTCCCCCGGTGGGAGGGTAAACCGGTCTCCCAACGGCCCGGACAGCACGAACAGCACCCGGCGGGTGCCGAGCGGCACCTGCACCGGGCCCTCTACTTTCTGCAGCGGCCGGTGGCCTCGAACCACGAACGAGATGCGCTGATCCGGCACCAGCATCACTACCGGATAGTCCGGCAGGTACCACTGAAGATGGCGGTGCCAGGGGAACAGGAACCCCTCGGCCCCGGCGGCCCCCGTCCCCTCCAGCTCGATCGTCG
>DATAHG010000607.1:0-4332 GCA_036263295.1 Thermoanaerobaculia bacterium
AAGACCTCCTGGACGTCCGCCGGATTGTTCTTGCTGCAGATCGCCAGCAGCACGCCGCGGGTCTGGAGAGCCTTGAGCTTGTGGTGGAGATCCAGGTAGGCCTCCCCCTCGGGATCGCCCGGTCCGATCTTGACCCCGGCCGCTCCTTCCTCGCCCACGACTCCCCCCCACAGGGTGTTGTCGAGGTCGAGGACCACGCACTTGCGGCACCTCCCCTGGATCGCCCGGATGTGGTGCAGCAGCTCGCAGGCCACCGCCGGCAGGAAGGCCGGGCTCCACTCCATCTTGGCCAGGAAGTACATCTTGGGATCGAGGATGCGGTCCTTGCCGAAGCGCGAGCAGACCCGGTCGTTGTCGAAGATCTGGATCCGCGGGTTCCCCTTGAAGCGGCGCAGGAGGTCGAGGTTCAGCTCCAGATAGAACTCGGCCTGGCCGTACTCCAGGTTGGCGTCGGCCACTCCGGCGGCGGGGAAGGAAGGGGGGGTGAAGTTGGTGATCAGGATCGTCGCGGTCGGCAGGCGCTCGGCCGCGGACGTGGCCCAGGACTCCAGGTGGGCGACGATCTCTTCCTTGAGCTCGCGGCGCTCGGCCGCGGAGAGGAAGCTGAAAGAGGCCATCCGCTCCGGCCGCAAGAGGCGCAGCGACAACGACAGGAACACCACGTCGGGCTGATAACGGATGAGAGGGGAATCCTCGTCCAGGACCTCCTGGACGTACTGGCCGAACGCGCCGACATGGGCGCCGGCCCGGATCCCTTCGCGGGCGCAAAAGACATCCACATAACGCGGCAGCAGGTCCAGGGTGAAATTGGAGAGATAGGCCACCTTCACGTCGGGCGCTCCCGCGAAGCCCTGGACGGTCCGGGAGAGCGCGTTGTAGTCGCGGGCGGTCAGCTTGTCGAGGTCCACCGTCGCGAGCGTCCGGTGGAGGGTGGAGAAGCTGTCAGCCCTGGCGAGCGCGTCGATCGTCGATTTCGGGTCGGTCTTGCCGGTGTCCCGCTGTTTCTCCATGGATCTCCTCGAGTCCCATTGCCCGCGCCACGGCTCCGTAGAAGCGCAGGATCTTCGATTCAAAGGCCTGCGGGGTGAACTCCCGCCGGGCGAATTCGCGCGCGTTGACGGCCAGGCGCTCGCGCAGGGCGCGGTCTTCGAGCAGCCGGGCCAGCGCCTCTCCCATGGCGGCCGGCTCGGGCTCGACCAGGTAGGCGATGTCGTCGTCGAGCACCTGGGTGTGAGTCGGCAGCCGGGTGGCCAGCAGGGCCCGGCCCGCGTCCAGGTAGGAGTAGATCTTCATCGGCGTGTTGGTGCCCTGGGTGCGCGGCGACACCAGGACGGTCGCGTGGCGCAGGTAGGCCCCCAGCATGGCGACCGGGCGCGGCCCGGCGAAGCGGGCGCTGGCCGAGAGGTTCATCCGTTCGGCCAGGTTGGTGTAGTGCTCGATACTCTCGGGGTTGCCACCGATCACCAGCAGGCGGGCATCCGGTACCCGGCGGAGGGCGTGGCCGAAGGCGCCGAGCAGCAGGTCGATCCCCTGGTAGGGCTCGAGGTTGCCGACGTAGAGGACGAGCGGCCCACGGTTCCCCTGCGGCCCCGAGAACAGCAGGTCGGGGCCCGGCCGCAGCACGTCGGACTGCTCGACCGGCTCGATCAGGCTGACGTCCTCGACGCGGGCGATGAGGCCGCCCGGCTTCCAGGCCCGCGCCTGCTCTTCGAGCGAACGGCAGACCGCGAGCACGCCGACGGCGCCCCGCACCGCGCGCTTTTCGAAGACCTCGAGCAACGGCGTCAGGCGGCGCAGCCAGGCGAACTTGTCGGTCATCTGGCGGACCAGCCCCGAGTCCATGTCGTAGACGTAGGGGACGCCGAACAGCGCCTTGAGCAGAATCGCCAGGAAGGCGGACTCCTCGACCGCGTGGACGAGGTCGAAGCGCCCGCGGCGCACCCGGCGCAGGCAGCTCCAGAGCATCGCGGCGTCGTAGACCAGCTTCTTCCAGGAAAAACCGGGGCGCAGATCGCGCACGCCGGGGATGGCCGGGGCGCGGTGGACGGCGACACCCGGGATCTCGGGGTCCTCCCCTTCCGGGAAGGTCAGCACTTCGACCTGGTGGCCGTGCCGGACCAGGACCTCGGCCAGCATCTTTTCGGCGATCGGCGTGCCCCGCTGCTGGAAAAAAGGGTGGGGGGCGAGGAGCAGGATTTTCACCGCAATCCCCCTTCCTGGGGCGCGACCGCCACCGGCAGCGGGTCGGGGAGTGCCGCGGCGCGCCGCTCGCCCCGGCTGAGGGCGTAGACCAGCCCGCCGACGACCGCCTGCAGCACGACCAGCCCGTAGTCGAGCCAGGCCACGGCGACGCCGGCCGCCGCCGCTCCGGCGACGCCCAGCGCGGCGAAGAAGAACGCCCAGACGTTCTCCCGCACGCCGATGGCGTTGATCGAGACCGGCGCCATCATGACGAAGACGGCGAGCGGCACGAGGACGAAGTACACGAGGAGCGGCAGCTCCACATGGACCGCTTTGGCGAGGAAGTATCCGTTCAGTACGACCATTGTCTGGAGCCCCACCGACCACGCCAGGGCGCCCGTCAGGACGCCGGCCTTACCCTGGAAGGCCCGGAGTGAATCCCAGGCATGACGGCTGCGAGCCCCCCATTTGCCCGGCAGGCTTGCGAGGAACGTGCCGACGCGGCGCGACAAGGCGGGCGGCGGGAAAAAGATCAGCGCCGTGCCGATCCCCATCCCGGTCAGCAGGACGGCGACCCAGGCCCGCAGCCCCGGCACGGCGCCGGTCAGCTCCGGCGACAGCAGGGCTCCCACCCCGGCGAACAGCATCAGGGTGAAGAGGCCGAGGAAGCGGTCGACCAGAACCACCGCGAGCGCCCGGGTCTTGCCGGTGCCGGCCTGCGACGATTGCCAGGCCCGCGCGGCGTCTCCCCCGACGGTACCGGGCAGCAGGTTGTTGAAGAAGACCCCGACCAGGAAGGAGCGCAGGAGGAAGCCGAACGGGACGTCGTACCCCTGGGCCCGCAGGAGCAGGCGCCAGCGGCTGACGCTGAAGTAGTAGCCGAGCGGGTTGAGGGCCGCCGCCAGGAGCACCGGCACCAGGTCGGCGGAGCGGAAGGCGGCCCAGACCTCGCGGAAGTCGGTCCGCGAGAAGATCCAGGCCACGAGGGCGGCCGAGACCGCCAGCCGGATGACGAGTCCCAGCCGCCCTTTCACAGTTCCAAGCCTACGCCGCCCGCTCGCGCAGCCGGCCCGCGAGGTCGCCGAGCGGCTCGCGGCGGATGAACAGCCGGAACCAGACCTCGACGTTCAGGATCAGCCAGAGCCGGACGTGGTGGTCCGCCTTGTCGGCCAGGTGCTCGGCGAGCAGCTTCTCGACCGCCTCGCGCTGGAAGATCCCCTCGTCGAAGATCGCGGCGTCGGTCAGCAGGCGCTGCATCACCGGCTTGAGCGGCCCCTTCATCCAGTAGGCCAGCGGGAACATGAAGCCCTGCTTGGGCCGCTTGAGGATCGACTCCGGCAGGTAGGGCTCGGCGACCTTGCGCAGCAGGTACTTGAGGGTGCGGCCGCGCATCTTGAGATCGACCGGCAGGGTGGCGATGAACTCCGCCAGCCGGTGGTCGAGGAACGGCGAGCGCCCTTCGAGGCTCTGCGACATGGTCATGCGGTCAGTGAGCATCAGCGAGTGCTCGGAGAGCCGGGTCGAGATGTCGGCCTGCAGCATGCGGTCGAGGTCGTCCTCGGCCACCGCCTCCTGGAAGCCGCGCACCACGCTCTCCATCGGGTCGTGGAGCAGGCGCGCCGCCATCTCGGGGGTGTAGAGCCCCCCCTTGCCCTGCTGGCCGAAGCGGAAGAAGGCGGTGGCCTGGGCGTAGCGCCGGCCGCCGCGCTGGAAGGACAGCTCGTGGACCCAGCGGGCCTTCTGCGTCCAGTTCTTGTAGCCGGCGCGGTCGGGCATGGCGGCGAGCAGCGGTCCCAGGGCGCGCCGCCGCATCGGCTCGGGCAGGGCGGCGTAGAGGTCCACCCAGCGGAAGCCGAAGTAGCGGTCGTAGCCGGCGAAGATCTCGTCGCCGCCGTCACCGGTGAGCACCACCTTGACGTGGCGGCAAGCGAGGGAGGCCGCGTGGTACATGCAGGCGGCGATCGGGTCCGAGGGCTCGTCGAGGTGGTGGACCATCGACGGCAGGAGCTGGACCATGTCGGGCCAGACCATCTCCTCGTGATGCCGGGTGCCGCAGTGCTCGGCGACCATCCTGGCGTAGGGCAGCTCGTTGAACTGCTGGTCCTCGACGCCGACGGCGAAGGTCTGGATCGGCTCGTCGCGCATCTCCGA
>DATAHG010000608.1:0-9229 GCA_036263295.1 Thermoanaerobaculia bacterium
TGCGTTCCGGAGGGAGCAATCGACATGCCACGGCGCGTTTCGATGATATTTTGCTCTCGCTATGAATGCGTTCCGGCCTCTCCCGCTGTCGTTCTACCGCCGCCCGGCCGAAGAGGTGGCGCGCGACCTCCTCGGGCGCTACCTGGTGCGGGAGCTGGATGGCGAGCGGCTGGTCCTGCGGCTGGTCGAGACCGAAGCCTACCTGGGAGGACCGGACCGGGCGAGCCACGCCTGGGGAGGCCGGCGCACGCCGCGCAACGAGAGCCTCTACCTGCCGGGCGGCCACGCCTACGTCTACTTCATCTATGGCATGCACTGGTGCCTGAACGCGGTCACCGGCGAGGCGGACATCGGCAGCGCCGTGCTCCTGCGGGCTGGCGAGCCGGTCGAAGGAGAGACCCGCATGGTGGCAAACCGGAACTGGAAGCGTCCGCCCCGCCCCGGCGACCTCGCGGGGGGGCCGGGCAAGCTCTGCCAGGCTCTGGGTATCGATCGGTCTCTGGACGGCGTCCTCCTCGACCGGCCGCCGCTCACGATTACGAGCGGCAAACCCTTCACGGACGATGAGGTTGCCGCCGGCCCACGGATCGGGGTCGACTATGCGGGCGAGGCCGCGGCGTGGCCGTTGCGGTTCGCGGTGCGGGGGCACCGGCATGTTTCGAAGCCGTGGATGGGGTAGAGCAATCGGTTCGACTCGCCCATGACGCGGCTGGGAGCGCGGCATCTTGCCGGCATTTGAAATAGATTGCCGGCGGGACGCCGGCGCTCCCAGCCGGGTTCCCGCGCTGCGGACCGGCCCGCTTACCGCTTGCCCGGCTCGATCTTCACGAACCCCTGCTTGGAGAGCTTCCAGAAGGCCATCAGCGCGTCGAGCTGCGGCATCGGGGTGATCTTCAGGATGGACTGGATGTCGTAGCTGCCGTTGATGCGGGTCAGCATGAAGCCCTCGTGGGGGGAGAGCTTCGAAGAGGTCATCTGCTCCATGGTCGCGATCAGCTTGGGGATCGAGCTGAGCGAGACGCCGGCCCGTTCGACCTGCTCGCGGATCTTCTTCTCCCCCTGGCTCAGGGCATCCTGGGCGTCGCGGTTCTCCGGCTCCAGGGCCTGGGCGGCGCGCAGGTGGCGCAGGGCGGGCTCGTAATCCTCTTTTTGCAGATAGGACTGGGCGGCCGTCAGCAGCGCTTCGGCGCTCAGCGCCCCACCGCCGGACCCGCCGCCGGCGCGTCCCTTGAGCTTGATCAGCTTGAGGCGCCCCTGCTGGTGCTGGCCGAACAGCACGCGGCAGACGTGGAACTCCGCCGAGTGGGTGTTCAGGCGGATCTCCTCGACCGTGCGCTGGTCGTCCACCATCTCCAGGATGCGCTTCTCCCCGGGGTCGAGGTGCTTCAGGTTGAACTCGGAGATCTGGACCGGGATGACGTCCCCGTTGGGGATCACGGAGCGGATGCGCCGCCATTCGTCCACCCGCTGGACGCCTTCCATCACGATGCCGGTGATGTCGAGGCTGAGCGACACCATGGCGCTCTCGGGCAGGACGTCGTCGAGGAAGCGGAACTCCCCCTGCTCCCAGGAGAAGATGTCGTAGATCCCCTCCTCGGCCTTGAGGCGGAGCATGCGGCGCAGCATGTCCTCGGAAATGGCCCCGTTGTTGACGAGGATCATCCCCAGGAGCATCCTGCTTTTTTCCTGGATTTCGATCGCCCGGCTGAGCTGACCCTCGTTGATCAGGCCGTGGCTGACCAGGAAATGGCCGAGATACTCTTCCGGCTTGTTGGAGGCGGAAGAGACGATCCGCCCGTCCTTGAAGAAGACTTTTTTTTCAACCGGGGGGTTTTTGATTTCGAGCGTGCCGGTCTTCTTGCTCTGAGAGAGCCATTGGAGCAGCTCTTCGAGCTGCATCGTTTGGAGGTTGCCGACGATGCCCATGATGACCTGGCCGCTGATTATAGGTCGAGGCGAATAACTTGCACGCAGGTCCGTAGTGGGCACCGAAAACATACAGCCACCTCATCTTCGGGCCGGAGTCGTCCCCCTCTGACCCTGGTAGTGACTGGAGGAGCCGGGCTCGCCGTAGGCGACCTCCGGCTCGGACTCCATGGCGATGAAGATGAGCTGTGCAATCCGCCTGCCGGCCTCCAGAATGAACGGCGAAGGTCCCAGGTTCTGCAACTCCAATGTGATATCCCCCTCGAAACCGGGGTCGCACCAGCCGGCCAGGGAGTGGTTGATCCACAGGCGACCGAGGGTGGACTTGAGCTTCAGGTCGCAGGCGACGTTGCGCGGGATGCGCACGAGCTCCATGGTCGAGGCGAGGACCACCTCGCCGGGGAAGAGCTTGACGTGCGGGGCACGAAACTCCTCGGGGTCCCGGGTCGGGCAGATCCAGTGGTCGCTCACCCGCACGTCGTAGCTGGCGGAGTTGACCTGGCTCTCCTCGAAAGGGGTGACGCCGCCGTTGCGGCCCCACTCGCGGATCCAGCGGTCCGGCTTGATCATGACCTGGCTTCTCCTGGGGAGAGAGACGGACGGCGCGCCGCTCCGTCGGGGACGGAGACGGCGCGCTTCCGGACCTAAAGGAAGCGGACCGGTGTCGTCACCTGCTCGCGATGGATCGTGTCGATGAACCGGATGAGCTTGCGCGACAGCGACATGAAGAGCGTCGAGGTGCGGCTGCCGCCGCCGAAGAAGCGGACGCCCCGCAGGAGCTCGCCGTCGGTCACCCCGGAGCAACTGAAGAGGATCTCTTCGCCGGGCGCCAGGTCTTCCGTCTTGTAGATTTTGGAAAGATCGTGGAAACCGAGCGCCTTGACGCGCTCTTCCTGCTCGGCGTCGGTGGCCTTGAGGCGGGCCTGGATCTCGCCGCCGAGGCAGCGCATGGCCGCCGCGGTGATCACCCCCTCGGGGGCACCGCCGATCCCCATGACCGCGTGGACCCCGGTGCCGCGCACCGCGGCCGAGATGCCGGCCGACAGGTCGCCGTCCGGGATCAGGCGGATGCGCGCCCCGGCGGTGCGGATGTCGGCGATGAGCTGGTCGTGACGGGGGCGGTCGAGGACCACGATGGTGAGGTCGCTCACCTTGCGGCCGAAGGCGGCGGCGATGTTGCGCAGGTTTTCAGCCGGCGGCGCGTCGATGTGGACGGCGCCGCGGGCGGTCGGCCCGACCACCAGCTTTTCCATGTAGACGTCGGGGGCATAGAGCAGGCCGCCGCGCTCGGCCGCGGCGAGCACCGCGATCGAGTCGGGGGAGCCCAGGGCGCAGAGGTTGGTGCCTTCGAGCGGATCGACGGCGATGTCGACCCCGGTCGCGCCGTCCTTGCCGCGCAGGGCGCCGAGCTCCTCGCCGACGTAGAGCATGGGGGCCTTGTCGCGCTCCCCCTCGCCGATGACCACCCGGCCGTCCATCGGCAGGAGGTCCATCTCCTTGCGCATGGCCTCGACGGCCACCTGGTCGGAGTGCCGGCGGTCGCCGAAGCCCATGGTCTTGGCGGCGGCGATGGCCGCCTGCTCGGTGACCCGGATGAAGTCCTGTTCGAGCATCTGATCGAGCGCCATCAGCGGGCACTCCCGACCGGCGCCGCGAGCGAGGCTTCGGGCTGGTTCTTCTTGGCCTTGGGCGCCGAGCGCTCCGGCGCGTTGAACGCCGGGATGCCGGTGATCGACTCGCCGATGATCAGGCCGTGGATGTCGTGCGTCCCCTCGTAGGTGTAGACCGACTCGATGTTCAGCATGTGGCGGATCACCGGGTAGTCGTCCACGATGCCGTTGGCGCCCAGGACCTCGCGGGCGAGCTTGGCGCACTCGCGGGCGACCCAGATGTTGTTGCGCTTGCCGAGCGAGATGTGCTGCGGCTTGAGCTTCCCGGCGTCCTTGAGGCGGCCGAGCTGGAGGTTCAGGAGCTGCCCCTTGCTGATCTCGCTCACCATCCAGACCAGCTTTTCCTGGATGAGCTGGTGGCAGGCGATGGGCTGGCCGTTGAACTGGATCCGCTCCTTGGCGTACTGCAGGGCGGTGTAATAGGTCTCCATGGCCGAGCCGATGCCGCCCCAGGCGATGCCGTAGCGCGCCTGGTTGAGGCACATCAGGGCGTTCTTGAGGCCGGTGGTGCCGGGCAGGATGGCGTCGGCCGGGATCCGGCAGTCGTGGAAGCCGAGCTCCGAGGTGGTCGAGGCGCGCAGCGAGAACTTGCCGTGCTGGTCGGAGGAGGTGAACCCGGGGGTGCCCTTTTCGACCACGAAGCCGCGGATGCCGTCCTCGGTCTGGGCCCAGACCACGGCGACGTCGGCCAGGGTGCCGTTGGTGATCCACTGCTTGGAGCCGTTGAGGATCCAGCCGTCGCCGTCGCGGCGGGCGTGGGTCCGCATGCCGCCGGGGTTCGAGCCGAAGTCGGGCTCGGTGAGGCCGAAGCAGCCGATCGCCTCGCCGGTCGCGAGGCGGGGGATCCACTTGTCCTTCTGCTCCTGCGAGCCGAAGGTATAGATCGGGTACATCACCAGGGAGCTCTGCACCGAGACGAAGCTGCGCAGGCCGGAGTCGCCGCGCTCGAGCTCCTGCATGATCAGGCCGTAGGCGACGCCGCCCAGGCCGGGAAGTCCGTAATCGTTGATCGAGGCGCCGAAGAGGTTGAGGGCGCCCATTTCGGGGACCAGCTCGAGAGGGGTGCGCCCTTCGCGATGGCACTCCTCAATGATCGGTTTGACCTTGTCATCGACAAACGAGCGGACGGTCTCGCGCACCATCCGCTCCTCTTCGGTGAGGAGCGCGTCGAGCTCCAGCAGATCCACGCCAGGGAAGCGGCTCAAAGGATATCCTCCTTACCTCGACCTTATTGCAACGTGCAACAGTCGGCTCGGGCTGAAAGGCGGCTTGCAGGCAGAATGTGGGCGGCCGGAATCGGCCGCGTGTTCCGGAATCATAGCATGGCGCGTCCGCCGTCGCTTTGCTATAGGATCCGCGCCATGGGCTTCCCCAGCGGCAGCGCCTACTCGATGGCGCGCGACATCGCGGAAGGGTACACCCTGGTCACGGAGCGGACGTTCCGCACGATGAACCGGGGGGACCTCGACCAGCTCGGTTTCGAGATCGAGCGCCACATGCGTGAGCTGCGGGGCGACCAGCCCGCGCTCGACGACATGCCGGCGATCCAGCTCCGCAACCGGCGTCTGCAGCGCCTCAACTCGGCGGTCCAGATCCTGCGCAGCTTCCGCATGAAGCAGAAGATCTGATGTCTTTCGAGAACCTCCTGCGCGTGGGCGTCCCGGCCCTGCTGGCGGTCGCCACGGTGGCGGTCTTCGACCGGGTCTGCGAGCGCAAGGGGCTCAGCCCGCCCGGCTTCCAGGTGCTCTGGCGCCGCCTCCTGGCTCTCACCCTGCTCGCCCTGATGCTCTGGCGCGGCGTCTTCGCCTCGCTGGGCAATATCGGCCTGGATGTGGCGCTGGACCTGTCGGGCGTCCCGACGCCGCAGCTCTTCCTGCTCCATGGGCTGTTGATCCTCACCATCCTGGCCTGGTTCTTCCTGGGGTTCGCGGGGTACCCGGAGCGCGGCCCGCTCGGCCGGCAGCTCCGGGCCCAGCTCGGCCTGGTGACCCCGGACCTGCCGCGCGAGCTGGGGCTCGGCGTCGTGCTCGGGGTCGGCGCCTGGGTGGCGGTGGTCGCGGTCCTGTTCCTGATCGCCATCGTTCTTTGGGCGGCCGGGGCGCAGAACGCCCTGCCGCGCACCCCTCCCGAGGCGGTGCCGTTCCTCGCCAGCCTGCCGCTGATCGTGCGCTTCCTGCTCAGCCTGTCGGCCGGGGTGGTCGAGGAGGTCTTCTTTCGCGGCTTTCTGCAACCGCGCGTCGGGATCGCGCTCTCGACCGGGCTCTTCGTGCTCGCCCATTTTTCCTATGGGCAGCCGTTCATGCTGGTCGGGATCGCGGTGCTTTCCGTCATCTACGGGCTCATCGTGCGCTGGCGCCAGAACATCTGGCCGGCGATCGTGGCCCATACCCTGTTCGATGCCGTGCAACTCCTGGTCATGATTCCGGCCGTCCTCCGCCTCCTCCAGCAGAGGGGGGGCGCGCTGCCCGGGCTGATTCTGCCGGGGCTGCTGTGAGGCGGCTTCGCGGCAGGGGTATCTGCTAGACTCACCGGTTCGAGAGGCTGGAGCCATGGCGGACGAACATTGCTTCCACGTAGCGATCGGGAGTCGTTTCGAGAACATCGAGCTCGTACAGACGGTGCTCCGCGATTCGCTCCAGAAGCTCGGGCTTGAGGAAGACGCCCAGCACTGGGTGGATATCGCGGTGCGCGAGGCCGTGGCCAACGCCATCAAGCACGGCAATTCCCAGGACCCCGGCAAGCAGGTGCAGATCGATCTCGCGATCGAGGGGGGGATGCTGGTAATCCGGGTGCAGGACGAAGGGGAGGGGTTCGATCCCGAGGGGGTTCACGACCCCCTGGCCCCCGAAAACCTGCTCCGGCCGAACGGCCGCGGCATCTTCTACATGAAGAGCTTCATGGACGAAATCCACTACGACCCCCGCCCGGGAGGCGGCACGGTCGTGACGCTGCGCAAACGGATCGCGGGCTCGCAACCCGATTCGGCGCGCGGTCAACATCGGGATCAAGATCAAATCGAAGAGGAGGGAAAATGAGCGTATCCGTGCGGCAGCATGACGGCGTGACGATCCTCGATCTCAAGGGCAAGATCACACTGGGAACGGGCGATATCGCCCTGCGCAACGCGGTGCAGGACGCCATCAACAGCGGCTCGACGAAGATCGTCATCAGCATGAAGGAAGTCAGCACCATCGACTCCTCGGGCGTCGGCGAGCTGGTGAGCGCCTACACCAGCGCGGCCAACCGCGGCGCCAAGCTGCGCCTGGCGAGCCTGCCGGCCAAGATCACCGACGTTCTCACCATCACTCAGCTCATCACTGTCTTTGACGTCTACGACTCCGAGGACGAGGCCGTCCGTTCCTTCTGATCCGGCGCCCGCCGGCACTCCGGCGGGTTCCGCGCAGGGGCTCGCGGGCCGTCTCGCCGGGCTGGTCCAGCGGGTGGACGACCGCCTGCCGGCCCTTCTGCCGCCCGCCGACGCGCGCCCGGAGCCGGTGCATCGGGCGATGCACTACGCCCTGACCAGCCCCGGCAAGCGCATCCGGCCGGTGCTGACCCTGGTGGTGGCGGACCTCCTCGGCGAGCGCTCGGCGGCGGTGCTCGACCTCGCCTGCGCGGTCGAGATGGTCCACGCCTGCTCCCTGATCCTTGACGACCTGCCGAGCATGGACGACGCCGAGCTGCGCCGCGGCCGGCCGACGGTCCACCGGGCCTTCGGCGAGAACGTCGCGCTGCTCGCCTCGCTCGCCCTGCTCAACCGGGCCTACGCCCTGGTCGCCGAGGCGGCCCACCGCCTGTCGTTGCGGCGCTACACCCCGGAGGACATGGTCCATCACCTCGCCGAGGCGATCGGCAGCGACGGCCTGATCGGCGGCCAGGCCCTCGACCTTCTCTCCGCGCCCGAGGATCTCGATCTGGACCGCCTGGAGTACATCCACAGCCACAAGACCGGCGCCCTCTTCATGGCGGCGGGGGAGCTGGGCGCCATGGCCGCCGAGGCGAAGCGGCGCGATCTCGAGGTGGTGGCGCGCTACGCCAAGAACCTGGGGCTCGCCTTCCAGATCTCCGACGACCTGCTCGACGTGCTGCACACGCCGGAGGAGACCGGCAAGGATACCGGGAAGGATGCCGGGAAGGTCACCTTCGTGAAATTGCTGGGAGTGGAGGGGGCGCGGCAGCTCGCGGCCGAGCTTCTCCGCTTCGCCGAGGAGTCGCTCGCCCCGCTGGGCCGCAAGGCCGACCCGCTGCGGGATCTCGCCTGGTTCGTGGGGCACCGGTCGCGATGATGCCGAGGTGCCGCCTACCCCCCGATCTGCATGAAGCTCACGAGGTTTCCCGAGCTCCCCTGGAGCAGCATGTGCTCGGCCGGCTTGTCGGCCAGCACCCGGAGGATCTCGCCCTCCAGGGCCGCGGGAGCGTCCGCCAGATGACGCAGCGGGTAGACCCGGTCGGCGAACAGGCAGAGCCGCAGCTCGCCGCGCGAGGTCAGGCGCAGGCGGTTGCACTCCGCGCAGAAGGTGTGGGAGAGCGGGGTGATGAAGCCGACCGTGCCGCGGGCCTCCGGGATCCGGAAGGCCTTGGCGGGGCCGGTCCGCAGGGCGGCCTCCGCGGCGATCGGCTCCAGCGGTCCGAAGCGCTCCTCGATCCGGCGGCGCGCCTCGTCGCAGGAGAGGTACTGCCCGGGCTGCAGGTGGCGGTTCACGTCCGTCGCCATCATCTCGATGAAGCGGACCGCCAGGGGGCGGTCGAGGGTGAGGTCGACCAGGCGGTCCACGTCCTCCAGGCCGGTTCTCTCCATGAGGACGGCGTTGAGCTTGACCGGCTCCAGGCCGGCGGCCAGGGCGGCCTCGACGCCGCGCCAGACCTGCTCCAGGTCGCCGCGCCGGGTGATCTCGCGGAAGACCTCCGGATCCAGGGTGTCGAGGCTGACGTTGACGCGGTCCACGCCCGCCTCCTTGAGGGGGAGGGCGAGGCGCTCCAACTCGGTGCCGTTGGTCGAGAGGGCGAGGTCCTCGACGCCCGGGATCGCCTTGATCCGCCGCGCGATCTCCAGGATGTCCTTGCGCACCAGGGGCTCGCCGCCGGTCAGGCGGATCCGCCGGATGCCGAGCCGCACCAGGGCGCCGACCAGGCCCTCGATCTCGGCCGGCGACAGGAAGTCGCGGTCCCCGAACGGGAAGTCGGCGTCCTCGGGCAGGCAGTAGAGACAGCGCAGGTTGCAGCGGTCGGTCACCGAGACCCGCAGGTAGGTGAGATGGCGGCCGAAGGCGTCGATCAATCGGGTCGGCCGCGTCGAGCGCTCCGCCGGGTCGGCCTCGGGGGACGCGGTCAAGCCGGCCGGCGGATAGGGCCGCGGGGTCAGCGGGGTCGGGGCTGGGAGGATGGTCAGCGGGCTCATTTCAGCTCGGTGAGCCCGCCGAATGCACAGCCCGAGCGGGGGGAAATCCCCGTCTCGGCCCGCCTTTCCAAGCACGGGAGGCGACCGGGTTTCCCCGGCCACCCTGTCGGCCAGCCTCCCGCCGGATCCCCGGGTAGGGCAGGTCTGGCTCGGTGGGCCTGGAGCCATTCTACGGCAAGCTCCTTGATTCCCGGGCTCCCACTTCTTAGAATCGTGCCACCTTTGCTCCCGGTAC
>DATAHG010000609.1:0-2216 GCA_036263295.1 Thermoanaerobaculia bacterium
CCGCAGGGCACCTTCAACAACGAGTTCCACTACCGCTGGAACCCGCAGTTCTACGCCGGCGCCGGCTACGCGGTGGTGAGCGTCGATTTCCACGGCTCGACCGGCTACGGCCAGGCGTTCACCGACGCCATCCGCAACGACTGGGGGGGCAAGCCGCTCGAAGACCTCCAGAAGGGGCTGGAGTTCGCCCTCAAGAAGTACCCCTGGATCGACGGCGACAACGCCTGCGCGCTGGGCGCCTCCTACGGCGGCTACATGACCAACCTGATCGCCGGCAAGTGGGCCGACCGCTTCCGCTGTCTGGTCACCCACGACGGAATGATCGACCAGCGCATGATGTTCTTCGGCACCGAAGAGCTCTGGTTCCCCGAGTGGGAGCACGAGGGGACCTACTGGGAGAAGCCGGAAGCCTACGAAAAGGACAACCCGCTGCTGTTCGCCGACAAGTGGAAGACGCCGATGCTGGTGGTCCACGGCGGGCTCGACTTCCGGGTGCCGGACAACCAGGGGATCGGCGCCTTCAACATCCTGCAACGCAAGGGGATCCCGAGCGAGTTCCTGTACTTCCCGGACGAGGGGCACTGGGTCCTCAAGCCGGCCAACAGCCTGCTCTGGCACGACACCGTGCTCGCCTGGCTGGACCGCTGGCTGCAAGAGCCCGCCGGCAAGGCAAAGCCGGCCCGGTGAGGTTGAAAAACTCGTCGCAAAAAGTTGTCCTCGAAAGGGGGGCGGCGGCAACCTTACTTATAGAGGAAGGACGATAGGTCCTTCAGTTGTAAAGAGATAGCGATGCACGAAGCCGTAAACCGGTGAGGAGGAGTCGATGAGCTCAACAGCAACCATGCCCATGCCCGGAGCTCTGCGTCTGCGAGCCTTGCATCCCCTGATCGACGGGGATGGCTCCTGCAGCCTGATCTACGACCTGGAGCGGGCGGCGGTGCTGGAAGTGCCGGTGGAGCTTCAGTTTCACGTCGCTTCCGCGTTGGAGACCGGCGAGCCGGACGACGATCTGCTGAGCTGGCTGGTCCGCGAGGACCTGATCACCTCGGAGGGGTGGACCGGCGGCCGGCCGGAGCTGGAGCCGGCGATGGGCACCCTGTCGGCGCCGGGCTGGTGGGAGCCGGGGGCGATCTATCGCCAGGACGACGAGGTCCACGCCCGCATCGATCAGCTCACCGAGGAGTCGGCCGGGCCGGCCATCGAGCTGGTCTTCAAGCAGAGCTTCGGAGCCGCCCGGGTCCGCCTGCACGTCGGCTGGGACGGGGTCTTTCCCGGCTTCGCCGTGCTCGAGCGGATCGTGGTGGAGGGGGGCCGGCAGGGCCAGCTCCTGCGCCAGGAGGTCTCCTACGAGCTGTCCCTCGACGCCTCCGAGATGACCCCGGCGGTGGCCGCCTTCCTGGCCGACTATCCGTTCCAGGTGGTCCTGCGCTGCGGCCTCTTCCCGCAGCTCTCCGACCCCGCCGCGCCGCTCGAGGGGGTCGAGGGGTGGGAGCCGGAGCCGGCCGTCCAGCTCCTGCTCTCCCGGCTCGGCGAGCGGGCGACCGTCCACTGCGTGCTGAGCGAGGGGGCGCGCCTGTTCCATCTCTGGAGCTGGGCGAAGCGGGCCGGCGTGCGCCGTCTCGACGTGCTCTACCTCGAAGGGGCGGACGGCTCGCTGGCCGGCGCCCGCGACTTCCGGATGGACCTGGTGGCGGTCTGCGACGAGATGGGGAGCGAGTTGGAGGCCCAGCGCCTGCCGATCGACTTCCGTCCCCTCACCCGGATCGTCCGCCGTCTGATGCGCAGCGAGCCGCTCGCCCGCCTGCAGGACGACGACTTCGCCGGATTCAGCCCGGTGGCCGACATCTACCCGCCGCGCCCCGACAGCATGGATTCCCGCCTCATGCCGGGGGTCTGGCTCGGTCTCGACGAGTCCGACTCCGACTTCGGCATGTCGCTCGACGCCTCCGACGACCTGGAAACCGACGGCTTCGCCTGCCAGGGGTGCTGGGCCCGCTATATCTGCAGCCACAGCGCGATGGGAACCGTCGCGGCCGAGGCCGAGGACGGCCGCGAGCCGTCCGAGGAGCGCTGCCCGGTCTGGCGCGCCGAGGCCGAGTCGGCCCTGCGGCTCTACCACCGCATGGCCCACGCCGATCCGCTCCTGGTGGTGCGGTTCTTCGAGGAGCCGTCGCGGGTGCCCGACGATCCCCTGAGCCGGCGCGAGAACCTCGGCT
>DATAHG010000610.1:0-4008 GCA_036263295.1 Thermoanaerobaculia bacterium
CAGGCGCTGCTCGACCTCCAGCACGGCGCCGAGGGCTCGCCGGACGCGGCGCAGGGCTACTACAACGCCCTCTACGCCTCGCCGCTCAAAGTGGCCCGGATCGACCGCAACGGCGCCGAGGTGCGAGTCCACCTGACGGGCTACCTCGAGATCGCCGACGGCTGCGACGGCTCGCGCGCCCTCGCCCAGCTCACCGAAACCGCCCTGCAGTTCTCCGACGTGCAGCGCGCCCAGTTCCTGCTCGAAGGCCAGCCACTGCGCGATCTGCTCCCTCGAAAAAACTGACTCTCCCAAAAACGCTGACCGCCCCGGAGAGGGGCGGTCAGCAGGTTTTCAGCGGACGCCCGCCAACCGATCCGATCAGTTCGGAACGCAGGTGCAGCAGTCCGGCGGGGTCAGCTTCGGATGCTCGTTCGGGTTGGCGCAGGCCATACAGCGGACGTTGTCGCAGTTGTTCGCCTTGGCGGCCGGGGTCGCCATCTGGACGGCGCCAAAGGCCGCGAGCAGAGCGAGAGCAGTGAAGACCAGCTTCTTCATGGGATCACCTCAGATTGTATGGGACCGGCAGGAGCGCCGGCATACACCCTAGGTGCTGCGAAGGAGCTAAACCGAGGCAGCTTTGGCGTGAGAACCTAAAATCAAAAACGCCGGCCATCTCCCGCGGTTCCCCACGGTCATGACCGGCGTCTTTCAGTGCGCTGATTCCCTAACGGGAGATCAGTCCTTGACGCACTTGCAGCAATCCGGCGGCGTGAGCTTGAGGTGGTAGCCGTCCGGACAGGCGATGCACCGCACGGTGTCGCACGAACTGATGGCCTGGGCGGCCGGGGTGGAGAGCTCGACGGCACCGATGGCGGTGGCGAGAGCGAAAGCGGCGAAAATCAGCTTCTTCATGGTGTCTCCTTTCGTTGAACTAGGCGCGGACGCAACGGCAGCAGTTGCCGGGGGTCGGGGAGAAGACGTATCCCTCGGGGCACGTCAGGCAGAGCACGGCCGAGCAGTCTGCCGCTTCGGCCTTGGGGGTGGACACTTCGACGGCTCCAAAGGCGGCGAGGCAGACGAGCCCCGCGAGGACCAGCTTCTTCATGAGATGTCTCCTTCAGGTCAGAGCTAGCCGGGAAGGGTCAATCCCTCTCCCAGATTCCGTAGACTAGGTGCCGCGAACTGCACAAACCGGGGCAACCAGCCTGAAGTTTTGATTCAGATGCAGCGGCAGCAGTTGTTGCCGACCGGCGAGAGGACCTGTCCTTCGGGGCAGGCCTGGCACTTCACGGCGTTGCAGTCGACCGGGATCGCTTCCGCCCGCGGGGTCGTCAGCTCGACGGCGCCAAAGGCGGAGAGGCAGACCAGGCCGGCAAGGATCAGCTTCTTCATGGGTAAAGCTCCTTCATTGCCGGGGAGCCGGCAGTGGCTCCCCGTTCAAGGAGGCGGATCCTATGCGCAATCAGCTATGGAACACAATCAACGCGGGTGGCCGGAGAGGAAAGAAGGCGGGCAGGATCGAGGTCTGGGGCGCGGACACCCCAGACCTCCGGAAGA
Organism: Thermoanaerobaculia bacterium; assembly: GCA_036263295.1. Taxonomy (GTDB): domain Bacteria; phylum Acidobacteriota; class Thermoanaerobaculia; order Multivoradales; family UBA5704; genus DATAHG01. The sequence continues at coordinate 1,540 of DATAHG010000610.1, forward strand.
AGCCGGCTCAGGCCGCCTTGCAGCGGCAGCAGTTGCCCGGCGTCGGCGCCGCGACCGTCCCCTCGGGGCAGATGGGACAAAGCACCGCCGCGCAATTCGCCCCCTGGTTGCCGCGGATCGGCTTGCAGCGGCAGCAGTTGTTCCCGGTCGGGGCCAGTTGGGTCCCGGCCGGGCACTCCGCGCACCGCACGAGATCACATCGCGGCGGACTGGCGTCCGCCTTCGGAGCGGAGAGCTGCACGGACACGAAAGCGACCAGACTCACGAGCAAGGCCAAGATCAGACGCTTCATCTCGCCTCCTTTTGGTCGTTTCGGAAAAGCCGGGAATGACTTTTCCGTCGAGACGGAGGCGATCGTATCGACTGATCTAAAGTAATTGCAACCTTTTTGAAGGGTGCTCACATGGCTGTCACTGGCCGGCCCGCTCGCGGAACCAGGCGGCGGTGCGCGCCAGCCCTTCGCGCAACGGCAGAGGGTCGGGCAGCCCCAGCTCGCTCCGGATGCGGCTGGCGTCGATCACCGAGCGCTGCTGCTCCCCCGGCTTGGCCGGGCCGTGCTGGGCTTTCAGATCCGATCCCACGGCGCGGGCCAGCTCGTCATAAAGCTGGACGACCGAGGTCTCGACCCCGGTGCCGACGTTGTAGATCCGGAAACCGGAGAGGCCGATGGCGGCCTTGTTGGCGCGCACCACGTCGGAGACATGGACGTAGTCGCGGGTCTGCAGGCCCGGCCCGTTGATGGTCGGGGCGGTGCCGGCGAGCAGCCGGTTGAGGAAGATCGCCACCACTCCGGCCTCGCCATGCGGGTTCTGGCGCTCGCCGTAGACGTTGGCGTAGCGCAGGCAGGTGGCGTCGATGCCGTAGGTCACGTGGAAGTAGAACAGGTAGCGTTCGAAAGATAGTTTCGAGACACCGTAAGGGGAGACCGGCCGCACCGGGTGCTCCTCGGTCGCCGGGAAGAAGTCCTGCTCGCCGTAGATGGCGCCGCCGGTCGAGGCGAAGACCACCTGCTTGAGGCTCCCCCGCCGCCCCCCTTCGACCAGCCGGAGGCTCCCCAGGATGTTCACCTCGGCGTCGAAGGCCGGGTCCTCCACCGAGCGCCGCACGTCCATCTGGGCGGCGTGGTGAACCAGGATCTCGACCCCGGCGTCGCGCACCAGGTCGGCCGCCTCGGGCGACCGGATGTCGAGGACGTGCAGCTCGGCGCCTTGCGGGACGTTCTCCCGCTTGCCGCCGGACAGGTTGTCGAGGATCAGCACCCGATGCCCTTCGCCCAGCAGGGCCTCGGCCACATGGGAGCCGATGAAACCGGCCCCGCCGGTCACACAGACGGTGCTCCGCTTGCGCTCTTTCTCGGCGTGATTTTTTTCGTGGGTGGAGTCGTTCATGGCGCTCTCGGGTTAGCAAGAGCCGGGCCAGAGAGGGTCTGCCAGGCCGGGCTCAGCGCTTGGTGGCGATGGCGATGATCCCCAGGCCGCGCCAGGGGAGCACCGGGTCGATCCGGCGCAACGCCGGGACCATCATGTTGAAGGCCTTGAGCTGGAACCGGCCGAAATTCTTGTGCTTGAGCATCTTGCCGTTCCAGAACCAGCCCGGCACGGCGGTGCGGTTGAAATCCCGCATCTCCTGGACCTCGAAGCCGGTGGCGTCCAGCTCGTCGCGCAGGGAGCTCTTCTCGTACCGGCAGCGATGCCCGAGCACCTCGTCGAGGCTCGAATAGAGCGACTGCCCCTGCGGCACATAGAGCACCAGCCGCCCGCCGGGCCGCAGCGCCGTCGCCATGTTGCGCAGCGCCGCCAGGGGGTCGCGGACGTGCTCCAGCACGTTGAGGCAGACCACCGTGTCGAACTGCCCGGCCCAGCGCGCGAAGCCCGCCGAGTCCTCCAGATCGAGGCGATCGACCTGGAGATAGGGGCGGCCGAGGGCGAAGTTGCGCAGGTAGTCGAGATAGTGCGGGTTGATGTCGCTCGCCAGGTAGAAGTCGCGCGGCAGCAGCCAGTTGGTGATATTGCCGATGCCGGCGCCGATCTCCAGCACCCGGGCGCCCACGTACGGCGCGATGGCGTCGGCCATCCAGCGGTTGAAGAGCTGGGCCTTCTCCAGGCGGTAGAGGATGTGGGTGCCGTACTCGTCCTCTTCGTAGAGGTCGTCCATCAGGCGGTACTTGAGGATCGCCTTGAAGGCCTTGACCGCGTCCTTCCAGCCGATCTTCTTGCCTTCGCGGTAGGTGCGGCCGAGGTAGCTGATCGGCACCTCGAAGATGCGGCAGTCACGCTTGGCGATCTTGGCCGTGATCTCGGGCTCCATGGCGAAGTCGTTGGAGCGCAACGGGATGGACTTGAGCAGCGGGGCCCGGAAGACCTTGTAGCAGGTCTCCATGTCGGTCAGGTTGAGGTCGGTGAACCAGTTGCTGAGCGTGGTCAGGAGCTGGTTGCCGAGGGCGTGCCGGTAGTAGAGCACGCGGCGGCG
>DATAHG010000611.1:0-16093 GCA_036263295.1 Thermoanaerobaculia bacterium
ATCCCGCTCTGGCTGGGCTTTCACGTGCTGTCGCGGATCGAGCGGAGATCTCGGGAGGCGAAGGAGGCCCCGGAGGTTTCCAGCGCCGCGGCGGCGGGGTAGGGGAGCCCGAGCGCGGTCAGCAGGGCGGCCAGGTCCTCGGGCACGGGCGCCACGATTTCGATCCTCTGGCCCGTGTAAGGGTGATCGAAGGCGAGGCGGTGGGCGTGGAGGGCCTGGCGCGGGAAGTCCCGGCAGGCGGCGGCGAGCGCCGGGTCCCGCAACTCCCGCCAGCCCGGCCGGCCGTAGACCGGATCGCCGACCAGCGGCAGCCCCTGGGCGCTGAGGTGGACCCGGATCTGGTGGGTCCGGCCGGTGAGCAGCCGGCAGCACAGGAGGGTGAGGGGGAGGCCGGGGGCGTCCCTCTCGGCCAGCTTCTCGTAAAGCGTCGTGGAGGCCCGCCCTTCAGTCTTCGAAGCGGTCATCCGGCTCGGGTTCTCGGGATCCCGGAGAATCCGCAGATCGATCCGCCCCCGGCTGAACGGGGTACCGCCATAGGCCACGGCCAGGTACTCCTTGGCCGCGCCGGGCCCCCGCAGGCTGCGGCTCAGCGCCGCATGGGCGGCTCCCCCCTTGGCGACCAGCATGACCCCGGAGGTGTCGCGGTCCAGGCGGCTGACGAGGCCGGGCTGGCGGCCCTCGCCCGTCCAGCTCTCGGAGTGCCGCAGAAGCTCATCGAACAGGGTGCCGGTGCGGCGCTTGAGCGAGGGGTGAACCAGCACCCCGGCCGGCTTGTCGATCGCGAGAAGGTGATCGTCCTCGAACAGGACGGAGAGCCGGATCTCCGGACCGGCCGGCTCCGGTTCGCGCGGCGGGGGAGGAGGAAGGGTGACCTCCACGGCCGCCTCCGGTCCGCACTTGAATGCCGGCCGGGTTACCGGCGCCCCGCCGACCCGCACCCGGCCCTCCTCGATCCACCCCCGCACGATGGTGCGAGACAGTCCTCGAAAAGCCGAAAGATGCCGGGTCACCACGACATCCAGGCGGTCGCCGGAGTCCGCCGGGGTGGTGTGGAAGGTGCGGGTTCGGGGGGATCCTGGCTGGCCGGTCTCGGTCATTCGCCGGCAGCGCTTACCGGAGCAGAGCCTCGAACCCGGCCTGCTGAAAATGAGCGTCTGCCGTGAGGGCGGAGGTCAGCGACTGCTCCTGCATGACCACAAAGGAGAGGCAGTCGGTAATTCCCCATTCCTTGTCGGGGCGGCTCCGGAACAGTTGGAAGGCCCTTTGATACAGATCCTCGGAGACCGGCACGATCTCGACCCGAGGATCGCCCTCCAGAGAGCGCAGGAGCTGGAGGGCAGCCTTGCGGTATCGCAGGCGGGCCAGGGAATTTCCGATCTCCAGGACCACGGCTCGGGTCGTGATCGACCGGGTTTTGGCCCCGGTCAGCTCCTTGCGAGGGTGACCGCTTGCTCATGGTGGGCATCGGAGCGGACCGCCAGGGCGATGGCATAGGCGGTGTCGAGGAAGACCGCGGACAGGGGCAAATCAGTCTTTTCCGTACCCGTAGAGATAATCGTCGACCCGCTCCGACCAGTCCGCGGGCCCGTCCAACTCCAGAGCCTGGGCCGTTCGCAGGAAGGAGTAAGGCTCCGTGTCCGGCTCCGGTTCGTCCACCTCCAGCGTGATCCGGACCCGGGTATTGGGCCGGAGCTCTAGAGGCTCTTCGAGTCGCAGAACCTCTCCATCAAAGATGGCATCCAGGCTTCTAGTCATAATGCCTCTACTTTACTCCTCCCCGCCCTCGTCCTCGAGCCGGAGCTTCCGGTAGGCGCGGTTCCAGTAGATCAGAGGGGGCGCTTCGTGCTCGGGGACGTTGCTCGCCTCGATCAGGCCCACGTAGATGGTATGGGATCCGGCCTGGTAGCGCGCGTGGATCCGGCAGTCGAGCCAGGCCAGGGCGTCGGTCAGGATCGGCGCTCCGGTGGCGGCGGTGCTCCAGGAGCCGAGGGCGAAGCGGTCTTCGTCCTTGGTCCAGGCGAAGCGGTTCGACAGCTCGGACTGGTTCTCGCCGAGGATGTTCACGGCGAAGACCGCCCCCTCCTCCTGGAGCATCGCCCAGGCGTGGTGGCGCTGCTCGATGATGATCATGATCATCGGCGGATCCGCCGAGACCGAGGCGAACGCCGAGACCGTAAGGCCGTGCGTCCGCTCGCCCGAGCGGATCGTCACGATGGTCACCCCGGCGGGGAAGTGGCGCAATGCGTTGCGAAACTCTTCCGAAGAAATCAAGACAGCCTCCTCCTCAAACGATACCAATGAAAGACGGCTTCAATTCTCCCACAAACCCTGGGAAGGTCTGGCATGGCACCTGCCTTGCACAGATCCATTTCCAGCCCGGGGCGGCGGCCGACGTCGTCTCCGGTAACAGAACAGTGCAAACCGCGGGGATTACCGCGACAACCAATTTTTGAGGAGGTCCTCATGGCCAAGTGGAATCGCAACGTGAAGGGAATTCTCAATCAGCGGGTCCGTCTCGGATTCCTGTCCGTGCCGCTGTGGGTGGCCGGCGCGGTCTTCCTGGCCCGCACGGTCAAGAACCGCCGCCAGCAGCGCATCGCTGCCTGAAGGCCGTCCGCGCGACGGAGGGCGCCTTCGGGACGCCCTCCGGTCCCCCCTCCATCGCTTATTTCAGCGATTTCAGTGTAGCGCCCATCCGGGAAGGCATCTTTACTGCGGTGCCGCTTGCCTCTAAGCTACCCATGCATTTGGTGGCGCAAAGGAAGCGAGGATCGCATGACGATGCAGGGCAGGACCCGCAGTCTGTGGCACGTGTGGCCGCTCCTGCTCCTCCTTCTCCCGGCGGGGGCGGTGTGGGGGCAAGAGCCACGAGGCGAGCAAGAGCAGGGGGAGGAGGCCGCGGCCGACGAGCCGGAAAAGGCCGGGCCGAAGCTGGACTGGGGGCTGGAGGCGAAGGCCAACTACCGCCATAGCGATCTCAATCGCTTCCCCGTCAATTTTCCCGCGTTCAAACCCGAGCAGCTCCCCCCGGGTCAGACCCAGGGGTTTGAAGAGACGGTCAACGCCGGCTCGCATTTCGAGGTGTCCAACGTCACCCTGCTGCTCGACGGGACGTGGGGGACCGGGCTCGCCGCCCACGCCAAGCTGGACTTCATCGATCTCTACGAGCGCAATCCGACCTCGTCCGACAAGAAATTCGACGTGGACGAGGCCTGGCTGCGCTTCGGCCGCGAGACCGATCCGGCCCTCCTGCCGGAGCGCGGCGGCGCCTATCTCAAGATCGGCAAGTTCCCGAAGTTCGAGCGGCAGGACGACCGCCACCTCGAGAGCTACGGCCTGGTCTCGACCGCCTTCAACCGCCTGGAGGACGCCGGCGCCGAGCTGGGCATCGATCTCGGCCGCCACCTCTACCTGAAAGCCTCGGCCACCCAGGGCAACCCGGTCTTCCTGCGCGATCCCAACGCCCTGGCGGGGGACAACGGCACGCTCGAATCGCGGGGACAGACCAACTTCGATCCGGAGCTCAAGACGGGCATCGTCATTCTTTATGACGCGGACGTCGAGGACATCGACGTGGATGGCAAGCTGGAGCTCGGCGGCGGGCTCGGGTTGCGTTTCGCCGATCCGGCCGGCCTCAAGGGGCTGGACGTGCTCGTCTGGGGGTACAAGCGGACCCTGGCCGAGACCGTGAAGCTCGACGGGACCTTCTACGGCGGCGACCTCGACCTGTTGAACGGCCCGTTCAACCTCTTTCCGTTTCCGATCACGGACGACAAGAAGCAGGAGGTCGGCGCCAACGTCTGGCTCTATCTCGGCGGCTTTTCGTTCTTCGGCCAGTACGTCGATCAGGAGCTGGCCGGCCTGCCGCGCACCGGCATCGAGGCCGAGGTGGCGTGGCGCATCGACCTGCCGCTGGTGTGGGCGGTCGGCGGCGGCCAGCTCTTCCCGTTCATCGCTCCGGCGGTGCGCTATTCGCGCCTCGACAACGATTTCCGCGCGCCGCGCGAGACCCCCAGCCCGAGCTTCGCCTGGGACTGGGAGAAGCTCGACGCCGGCATCCGCCTCGGCATCGTGCCGGGGACCGACCTGACCCTGGAGTACGCGGCGAACCGCTTCATCCTGGGCTCCGGGGCCGAGCGGGAGAACGACGAGTTTCTGACCACCCTGCGCTGGCGGATGTGAGCTTTTCGATGCGAAAGAACCTGTTCTGCCTGCTCTGGTTCCTGGGCGCCGGCCTCCTCCTCGGGGGACCGGCCGCCGCGGACGATCTCAAGGGGCGCTTGCAACTCCTCGCCAAGGGGGGCAAGGGGGCGGCCCGCGGAGCCGACCTGCGCGACGCGGTGATCTATTACGAGCCGGTCTCGCCCCAGCCGTTGCGGCCGCCGGCCGAGCCCTTCCTGATGACCACGGAGCGCAAGTCTTTCGTGCCGCGGATCCTGACCATCCCGCGCGGCAGCCGGGTGCGCTTCCCCAACAGCGATCCGATCCTGCACAACGTCTTCTCGGTCGCGAAAGAGAACAGCTTCGACCTCGGCCTGTACCGCAAGGGGCCGGGCAAGGAGAAGAAATTCACCGAGCCGGGGCTGGTCCGCGTCTATTGCAATGTCCACCACGACATGGCCGGTTACATTTTGGTGGTCGACACGCCTTACTTCACGTCACCCGACGCGAACGGCGAATTCGTGCTCAAGGGTGTGCCCCGGGGACAGGGCCGGCTGACGGTCTGGCACGAGCAGACCGACCCCTGGACGATGGACTTGCAGCTCCCGACCGCGAATCCCGTGGCGGCCCGGATCGAGGTGGTGCGGCCGCAGCTTCCGCCCCATCTCAACAAGAGCGGAGAATCGTACTTCCGACGTGACCGATACAAAAACCGGTAGCCGCCGCCTCGGCCTGTCGCTCGGGACCCGGATCTTCCTGGTCAGCTCTCTGCTGATCGCTCTTTCGGTCGGCTCCGCCGTTGCCATCACGTTTTTCCTGATCCAGCGCATCTCCCGCTCCGCGGCGGTCGAATCGGTGCGCCGCAGCTCGGCGGTCCAGGACACGTTCGAGAAACAGCGTTACGGACAGCTCGAGCTGCTGGCCCGCCTGTTCGTGAGCGATCCCTATCTGACCGCCTACATCGCCGAGGCGGCCGGGGATGCCGCTCCGGCGCCGGGAGCCGGCCCCGCCGGGGCCGCGGCAGGGGGGGCGGACCTGGCCTCGATCGTCGATCTCCTCAAGGAACGCCAGAGCGATCTCGGGTTCGACTTCGCCATCGTGCTCGATCCGCGCGGCCGGGTGATCGCCCGCACCGACCGGCCCACCTCGGCCGGGCAGGACCTCTCGCAACGCCCGCTGGTGGCCAAGGCGGTCGAGGACACCCAAGGTTCGGGGGTCTGGCAGGAGGGGAACGATCTCTTCTACGCGGTCGCCGTGCCCCTGCAAAAAGAGTTCAATCTGGTGGGCTACCTGGTCACCGGCTTCGCGATCACCGACGACTCGGCCAAACAGGTCAATCAGGTGAGCGGCGCCGACGTGGCCTTCGTCTCGGAGCCCCCGGGCGGGCAACCCTCGATCGTTGCCACGACCCTTTCGCCGGAGAAGGCCCGCGGCCTCGCGGCGGCTCTCGCTTCGCAGGAGGGCATGGGCGGCGCCCTGCGCAGCGGCAAGGTCATGCCGGAGACCGACTTCACCATGGACGGCGAGAGCTGGATCGGCGTGCTCTCGCCGCTCCTCGACGCCGCCGGCAAGCCGGTGGGGGCGACCGTCGCGGTGGCCTCGCTGGCCCGGGAGCTGGCCGCCTACCGCCGGATCCAGGCGGCCTTGCTGATCGTCGGCCTGGCCGCGATCCTCCTGGCGCCGTTCTTCTCGTACGCCCTGGTGCGCCGCACCCTCGCCCCGGTGCGGCGGCTGGTCACCGCCGCCGAGGCGGCCCGGCAAGGGGATTACGATCAGAAGATCGCCACCGGTCGCGACGACGAGGTGGGGCGCCTCGCCCAGTCCTTCGACGAGCTGCTGGCCGACCTGCGCGAGAAGCGGGACATGGAGGCCTACGTCACCGAGCTGTCCCGCAACCTGCCGGAGCCCGCCCAGGCGCGCGGCGTGCTGGCCAGCCCGCAGGTCCGGGAGGCGCTGCTGCTCGGGGTCGAGCTGCGCAGCTACGCCCGGGCTGCCAGCGAAGGCGGCCCCCAGGAGGTGCTCGACCGCCTGGCCCGCGATCTCAAGCGGCTGACCTCGGTGATCACCTCCCGCCGCGGGCAGATCGAAACCATTTCCGGACATCGCATGGTGGCCCGCTTCGAGGGGGATGGACGCGGCCTGCGAGCCCTCGCCGCCGTGGCCCAGATCCTCGACGTGCCCTCCGGCTCCGGTCCGGCCGAGGAGGCCGACGCCCCCGCCGCCGCCCTGGTCTCGGGCCGCGTGGTGGCCGGCCCGGTCTCCTGGGGCGAGCAGCTCGAGCGGGCCCTGGTGGGCCTGCCGGTCCAGCAGCTCGACGGCCTGCTGCGCGAGGCGACCTCGGGCGAGGTGCTGATGTCCCGCGAGGTCCACGAGGAGCTGCGGGAGCGGCTGGAGCAGGCGGGATACCAGCTCGCCCAGCGGCGCGGCATCGTGACCCCGATGCCGCTCTACGCGCTCAGCTCGCGGATGGCCGCCCGGGTGACCGGCCTGCACGACGCGGGCATGGAGACGGCGACGCTCCAGGCGGGAGCGCAGACCCTCTCCGGCGTGGCCCCCGGCGCCCTCATGGGGCAACGCTTCGAGATCCTGGCGGTGCTCGGCGCCGGCGGCATGGGGGTGGTCTACAAGGCCCGCGACCGCGAGCTGGACGACCTCGTCGCCCTCAAGATGATGAAACGCGAGCTGTGGGGGGACCGTACTCAGATCGAGCGGCTGAAGAGCGAGATCAAGCTCGCCCGCAAGATCACCCATCCCAATGTGCTGCGCACCTACGACTTCGGCGAGATCGACGGCATCCCGTACCTTTCGATGGAATACGTGCGGGGCGTGACCTTGCGCTACATGCTCGACCAGACCGACCGCCTGCCGTTCTCGGCGGGCCTGCGGCTTTCGAAGCAGCTCTGCGCGGGCCTCGGGGCGGCCCATGCCGTGGGCGTGATCCATCGCGACATCAAGCCGGAAAACCTGATCCTGGAGCCGACCGGCAACGCCAAGCTGATGGATTTCGGCATCGCCCGGCCGGTCCACCGCGTCGAGCCGGGGCAGACCCAGGCCGGTTTCATCGTGGGGACGCCGCAGTACCTGTCGCCGGAGCAGCTCCAGGGCAAGGAGGCGGACACGCGGGCCGACATCTACTCCTGCGGCGTGGTCTTCTACGAGATCTTCACCGGCGTGCTCCCCTTCACCGGGGCGACCGCGGTGGACGTGATCGTCAAGCACGTGCGCGAGGAGCCCAAGGCGCCGAGCTCGCACTGGCGGGAGATCCCGCCGCCGCTCGAAGGGATCATCCTGCGCTGCCTCAAGAAGAATCCGGATGAACGCTACCGCTCGGTGGAGGATCTCCTGCACGACCTCGAAGGATTGAGCGCATGAAAGGCTTGATTGGTCTGGGCGGGGAGGAAAACAATTCGATGATCTTCGCCAGGGAGTCCGGTCCCGTGCTGGAGCCGGGCGGGGACGTTCACCGCCGGCTCGCGGAATATGAGCGGTTGTTCGAGATCGGGGTGCGCCTCGCCGGCTCGCTCGATCTCGAAACCATTCTGGAGATGGCGCTCGAAAACGCCGAGGAGGTCTGCCGGGCCGAGACCAGCTCGATCTGGGAGGTGGACGAGGAGAGCGGCGAGCTGTTCTTCCGCGTCGTGCGCGGCGCGGCAGCGGGGGAGATCCGCGACCTCCGGGTGCCGTTCGGCCAGGGGATCGTCGGGAGCGTGGCCCAGTCCGGCCGGGCCGAGGTGATCAACGACGTCGCCGCCGATCCGCGCTGGCGGGGGGACGCCCAGCCGGTCTTTCAGACCCGCGCCCTCCTGGCCGTGCCGCTGCTCGCCCACGGCAGCGTGATCGGCGTCCTCCAGCTCCTCAATCCGGTAGGAAAAGATCACTTTACGGCGGAGGACCTGCGCCGCATGCAGCTCTTCGCCGGAGTGCTGGCCCACCCGCTCCAGAACGCCCGGCTCTACGCGGTCCAGCAGAAGCAGTTCTTCAACATGGTCACCGCCCTCGCCGAGACGCTCGAAAAGAAAGACCCCTACACGGGCGGCCACGTGCGGCGGGTCGTGAGCTATTCGCTGCTGCTTGGGGCACAGATGGGGCTTTCGCGCAGCGAGCTGCGCAACCTCTGGCTGGCCGCGACCCTGCACGACATCGGCAAGATCGGCATCCCGGACCGCATCCTCGGCAAGCCGGCGCCGCTCGATCCGGACGAGATCGACATCATGAAGCGGCACACCGTGTTCGGGGCCGAGATCGTCTCCCACCTCGCGACCCCGGGCGTGCTGCCGGGGGTGCGGAGCCACCACGAGCGGATCGACGGCAAGGGTTATCCAGACGGTCTCGCCGGCGACGACATTCCGCTCGCCCCGCGCATCATCGCCGTGGCCGACACCTTTGACGCCATGACCACGAGCCGGCCCTATCGCAGCGGCCTCGAAGCCGAGCGGGCGGCGCGCGAGATCCTCGCCGGCTCCGGAACCCAGTTCCACCCGGCCGTGGTGGAGGCCTTCCGGTTGCTCTTCGAGCAGGGGAAGTTCGGCCTGCCCGAGGGGGAGTCGGTGCTGCGCGATCTGGACGAGACCATGGTCGGTCCCCGGCACATCTGATCCGGCACCTCTGATCGATCGCTGGATCGATCGCCGCCTGATATGATGGGGGAACTCGGTGAGTCCCTCGGAATGCTCAGGCTTCGTCTCTCCCTCGACGGCGAGGATCGCGTCTTCATCCTGACCGGCGACCGGGTCCGGATGGGGCGCGGCAGCGACAACGACATCGTTCTCTCCGACGTCTCGGTCTCGCGCTACCACGCCGAGGTCCGCCGCACCCCCGAGGGCTGGTCCGTCTTCGATCTCAAGAGCACCAACGGCGTCGAGCTGAACCAGGCGGCGGTGGAGAAGGCGACCCTGCGGGCGGGGGACCAGCTCGGGATCGGCATCTTTCAGCTCGCCGTCGAATCCACCCCGGAGCCCACCCCGGCCCCTCCCGGGCCGGCCGGCAAGGACGTCCGCACCTCGACCCTGGAGGGGTTCGGCAACGCCACCATCATCCGCCCCCTGGCGGACTTCGCGGCGGCCTACGGCCTTGCCGAGGTCCCCAAGGCCAAGGCTCCGGCCGGGGAGGGGACGACCTCCACCCGTCCGGAGCCGGACCGCCCGACCGGCGAGCTGGTCTTCGGGGACCGGATGTTCGGATTCCTGACCCGCCTGGCGCGGATCCTGATCATCGCCGAATCGCTCGACGAGGTCCTGACCCGGGTCCTCGACATCGCCTTCGAGGCCCTGCCGGTGGACCGCGGGTTCATCCTGATCTCCGATCCCTCTGGCGAGCTGGTCTGCGAGCTGGCCCGCGTCAAGGACCGGGCAGAGCTGCGGCCGAAGGGGGAGATCCCGGTCTCGCGCACCATGCTGCGGGCGGTCATGCGGGAGCGGGTGGCGCTGGTGACGTTCGACGCCCAGTCCGACCAGCGCCTGTCGGGAGGGGAGTCGATCCGGCTGCACCAGATCCGCTCGGCCATGTGCGTCCCCCTCTGGTCGGGGGAGCGGATCATCGGGGTCGTCCAGGTGGACTCCCCCTTCCAGGTCGGCGCCTTCGGCGAGCGCGACCTCGACTTCCTGGCCACCCTGGCGAACTTCGCGGCGGTGGCGGTGGAGCGCATCCGCTTCGCCCGGGAGGCCGAGGTCGAGCGCCAGGTGCGGGCCCGGCTGGCGCGCTATCACTCCCCCGGGGTGATCGAAGAGATCCTGCGCGAGGGGGCGGGGGACCGGCGGCTCAAACCGGCCCAGACCTCGGTGCTGTTCGCCGACCTGGTGGGCTTCACCTCGTTTGCCGAGACCTCGCGGCCGGAGCAGGTGGCGGAGTCGCTCGACGCCTTTTTGAACCTCGCGGTGGAGGCCATCTTCCGGGCCGGCGGGACCCTCGACAAATTCATCGGCGACTGCGTGATGGCCTTTTTCGGAGCGCCGGTGCCGCAGGCCGACCATGCCCAGCGGGCGGTCCAGGCCGCGTTGGAGATCCAGCAGGGGCTCGAAGCCTGGAGCGCGGAGCGGGCCGACCAGGGTTTCAAGGGCTTCGCGGCGCGGGTGGCGGTCAACAGCGGCCCGGTGGTGGTGGGGGACGTCGGCAGCGCCCGGCGGGTGGACTATACGGTCCTGGGCAACACCGTGAACGTGGCGGCCCGCCTGGAAGCCTTCGTGGCCCGCCCCGGCGACGTGATCCTCGGCCCCGAGACCTACCGATTGATGGAAGGCACGGTCGCGGCCGAGTCCCTCGGCGAGCTGCAGCTCAAAGGGCTCCAGCAGAAGATCGTGGCCTACCGCGTCGCGCGATAGGCCACTTCTTGGTTTTTTAGGTTCTGTTAAGAGATCAGCGCGCCGTCGTCGGGAGCTTGATCACCTGGCCCGGCTTGAGCTGGGAAGAGCGGATGCCGTTCGCGCGCTTGATGCTGGCGACTGTGGTGCGGTGGCGCTGCGCGATCGTCCAGAGGCTGTCGCCGCGGCCGACGCGATAGGTCTTGCTGACGGTCCGCGTGGACTTCTTGCTCTTGGCGGTCTTGGCCGAGACGCTCTTCTTGTGCGAAGAGGAGGAGGAAGAGGTATTCGACGCGAGCTCGACCTGCGGCTCGGCGTGGGTGTCGAGATAGCGCGAGTATTCGCGCGGGAAGAGCGTCACGTGATAATGCGGGGGACGCAGCTCCCGGGTGGCCTCGACCACCTCGCGGGATTCCAGGGTCAGCAGCGTGTCCTCCAGCCAGGCGCGGCAGGCCGGGCGCGAGCTGCGCCGCAGATCGACCGCCATGCCGGTGGGATGGACCGAGAGGTGCGAGGCGTTCGCGGGCTGGCGAGTCATCGGCCGGGTGAGGCTCGTCACCACCAGCCTCTCGCGGCAGGCGTCTTTGTACTGGCTCGCCAGACGCTCGATGAAGGTCTTCACCTCGGGCCGCGCGTACGGAAACGAGACCGTCCCCAACTGATAGTTGGAGTTGCCGCGCAGCCGGACCAGCAGGCCGCGGTCCACGAAGTCGCGGACGTCGTCGCTGGTGCGCAGATAAGTGAAGTCGTGTTCCCGGGCCGCCAGGCTCTGCCGCAACATCGAGTCGCGCGAGCCGAGGAGGCTCTGGGCCTGCGAGCCGAAGCTCAGCAGGAAGAGGGCCAGGAACAGCAGGAAGGCGAGGACGGGGCGGGGACCAATAGAGTCTTGGCTCTCGACCAGCATGGGCATCATAGGAAGCTCCAATCCCGTTGATCGGCCCACTGAAACCAGCGGCACGTCCGGTGTTACACGACAACCAACTTGTAGGGCAACATGAGGGTAACACAAAGATACGCTTTGGCTAGCCCCCTTCTGCCGTTCTCTACAGGGTTTTTGTGGCGGAGCGAGCAGGGCGCGGTAAAATATACGTCCGCGGCCAACACCGGGTCGGTCCGGCGACCCCTCGCGGCGCCCTGGCGGGATATATCTTGAGAAAGGTTTCGCGATGACCAAATGGGTCCTGCTGTCGGCGTCCATCCTCCTGGTCCTGGCCGGGACGCCCCTGGCGGCCGGGACGGCGGCGCAGTCGGCGCCCTCCCTTGAAGATTACGGACGGCGCTTCGATGAGTTGCGGTCCGGCCGCGGCCCGGCGGGGGAGACACTCGGAGAGAGCGAGCGGCTGGCCCGGATGTTCGATCTTCTCTGGGAGTATCAGCTCCACCTGGAGCCCAACGAGGCGACCCAGTTCGGCTACCCCGGTCTCGACGATCGCTGGCACGACCTCTCCGAAGAGGCCCTGGCCCGCCACAAGGCCATGCTGCCGCGGATCCTCGCCACCGCCGATTCGATTCAGCGGGCCCGGCTCGGGGCCCAGGAGCAGGTCGATTACGACCTCCTGCGCAGCACCTTGCGCGATCAGATCGACGGCTCGCGCTTCCCTTCGGAGTACCTCGCGATCGGCCCGCTGGACGGGCTCCAGCAGGATGTCCCCCAGATCCTGGCCTGGATGCCGACCGCGACTCCGGCCGACTACGACAACATCCTGGCCCGGCTGCGGGGCATCCCCACTCTGATCGATCAGACCATCGCCCTGCTGCGAAAGGGGATGCGGGCTGGCGTCACGCCTCCCCGGATCACCATGCGAGACGTACCGGACCAGGTGGCGAGCCTGATGCCGCGCGATCTCGACAAGGCCGACCTGCTGCTCCCTTTCCGAAAGTACCCGGCCGGATTTCCGGATGCCGAGAGGCGCCGTCTGATGGAAGACTCCGCCCGGGTCTATCGCGGCGAGGTGGTTCCGTCCTTGAGGAAGCTGCACCGCTTCCTGGTCGAGGTCTATATCCCGGGCTGCCGGCAGACCGTGGGCATGCGCGACCTGCCGGACGGCGAGGCCTGGTACGCCTATGAGGTCCGGCATCACACGACCACCGACCTGACTCCCCGGGAGATCCACGAGATCGGGCTGCGCGAGGTGGCCCGGATCCGCAAGGAGATGGACTCCCTCATCGCGCGCACGAGCTTCAAGGGGACCTATCCGGAGTTCCTGACCTATCTCAAGACGAATCCGAATTTCTACTTCAAGAGGCCCGAAGATCTGGTCAGGGCCTACCGCGACCTCGCGAAGCGGGTCGATCCCGAGCTGATGAAGCTGTTCGGCCACTTGCCGCGCCAGACCTACGGCGTCGTCCCGATCCCGGCCTACGCCGGAAAGTCGCAGACCAGCGCCTACTATGAGCCCGGCTCTCCGGAGGCGGGGCGCCCGGGCTATTACTACGTCAACACCTACGACCTCAAGTCTCGCCCCACCTGGGAGATGGTCGCCCTCACCCTGCACGAGGCCGTGCCCGGGCACCATCTGCAGGCCGCGCTTACCCAGGAGCTGCGGATCCCGTCCTGGCGCAAATATCAGCTCAATACGGCCTTTCTCGAAGGCTGGGCGCTCTATGCCGAGAGCCTGGGGGACGAGATGGGGCTCTACGAAGATCCCTACGCGAAATTCGGACAGCTCTCCTATGAGATGTGGCGCGCCGTCCGCCTCGTGGTCGATACCGGCATCCACTCCATGGGCTGGAGCCGGGAGCAGGCGATCGCCTATTGCAAGGAAAACGCGATCAGGGCCGACCACGACATCGTGGTCGAGGTCGATCGCTACCTGGTCTGGCCCGGGCAGGCCCTGGCCTACAAGATCGGCCAGATGAAGATCCGCGCGCTGCGGACCTATGCCGAGCAGCAGCTCGGTCCGGCATTCGACCTCCGGGCCTTCCATGACGAGGTGCTCGACCATGGCATCGTGCCTCTCGGGGTGCTCGAAACCAACATCCGGAGCTGGGTCGAGACCCGGCGCCTGGAGGCGGCCGGCAAGCAGTCCCTGGCCCCGGGGCAGTGAGGCGCTCATGGCGGCTCTGAGCAGAACATTTGCAAGCGCTGTCCCGCTCGACCCTTCCGCAGCACCCAACCTGAGAGAAGGGGAGCGAGATGGGAGATGACTCTGTGCCGAGTTGGGATGCGCCGATGAACGTGGAGCCTGTCCGTCTGGAGGGACCGACTCTCTATCTGGAGCCTCTCCGGCTGGAGCACGCCGCCGACCTCTGGCGGCACTACAACCCGGAGATCTTCCGCCATACCCTCGATTTTCCGGAGGACGCGAGCTTCGAGGCTTTCGAAGGCTGGGTCGGCCGCTGTATCGCGGCGCCCGCGAGCCTCGACTTCGTGATCCGCCTCGGGCGATCGGGAAGCCAGGGGGAGCCGATCGGCTGCACGGCCTACCTGGAGATCCGGCCGCCGCACCGCGGCCTGGAGATCGGCCGCACCTGGATTGCTCACGCCTGGCAGGGCACCCGGGTCAACCCCGAGAGCAAGTTCCTCCTGCTGCGCCATGCCTTCGAGTCGCTGGGAGCGTTGCGCGTCCAGTTCAAGACCGATCTCAACAACGTGCCCAGCCAGCGGGCGATCGAAAAGCTCGGGGCGCGCCGGGAGGGCGTGCTGCGCCGCTACCAGGTGCGCGCCAACGGGCGGCCGCGCGACACCGTGATCTACAGCGTGATCGCGGACGACTGGCCGGCGGTCAAGACCGCCCTCGAAGGGCGCCTGATCGGCGGCTGACCGGTCCGGCAAGCAATTCGCAAGCGTCTCCCGGCAAGGAGGCGCGAATGCGGCAAACCTGGAACCTGCTCGTCGACAAGCTCTCGGGATGGGCCCGGCAGATCGTCCTGCTGCTGCCGAACCTGGCCGTCGCGGTCGTGGTGGTGGTCGCTTCCTGGCTGGTGGCCCGGGCGGCCCGCCTGCTCGTCATGCGATTGCTGCGGAAGGTCTCGCACAGCCCCCAGGTCACCCGCCTCCTGGCCCAGACCCTGTTCCTGGGGATCATCGCCGCCGGCACCTTCGTCGCCCTGGGTATCCTGGGTCTCCAGAAGACCGTGGCCTCGCTGCTGGCCGGCGCCGGGATCCTGGGCCTCGCCCTCGGCTTCGCCTTCCAGGACATCGCGGCCAACCTGATGGCCGGGGTCTATCTCTCCGTGCAACGCCCCTTCCGCTCGGGGCACCTGGTCGAGACCAAGGACTACTTCGGCATCATCCAGCGGGTCCACCTGCGCTGGACCGAGTTGCGCACCCAGCAGGGGCAGATCGTCCTCATCCCCAACAAGCAGGTGTTCGAAAACCCGATCGAGAACTACAGCACCACCGGCGAGCGGCGGGTCGATCTGCCGCTCGGGGTCTCCTACTCGGACGATCTCGAAAAGGTGAAGTGGGTGGCGATCCGCGCCGCCGAGGAGGTCTCGACCCGCAACCGCGACCGCGATGTCGAGCTGTTCTTCGAGAAGTTCGGCGAGAGCTCGATCGACCTCGTCATCCGCTTCTGGATCCCCTTCGCGTCCAAGCACTCGGACTACCTGCAGGCGCGCAGCGAGGCGATCCAGCGCCTCAAGCGGGCGTTCGACGCCAACGGCATCACCCTGCCGTTCCCGACGCGCACGATCGACTTCGGGGGAGCGCCGGGCGAGCCCGAGGCTACGCTGGGGGTTTTCTCGGACGCGAAACTGAGAAAGAATAGCTCCACACAGCGAAGCTGAGACCGGCCCGGCCCACCCGGGCCTCCTCGGGTCTGGAAAGGGCCACGATGAAGAATTTCAACCTCGACACCCTGCTCGAGGCCATGCTGAAGATGTCGGATCGCGTCTCCGACCTCAACTTCTCGGTCGGGCGCCCGCCTCAGGTCGAGATCGACGGGCAGCTCGTGCCCGTGAACTTTCCCGGTCTGCCGAGGCTGACGCCGTTCCAGACCGAGACCATTGCCCTCCAACTCCTGCGAGGGGACCGCGAGCTGACCCGGATCCTGCTGGAGAACGGCTCGGTGGATCTCTCCTATGCCATCCCGCAGAAGACCCGCTTCCGGGTGAACGTCTTTTCCCAGCGCGGCACCTACGCGATCGTCCTGCGCGTCATCCCCGAAGGAGTGCCGACGCTCGAAAAGCTCAAGCTGCCCCAGGAGCTTTACAACCTCAGCCGGCTCAAGAATGGCATCGTCCTGGTCACCGGCCCGACGGGGTCGGGCAAGTCCACGACGCTCGCCGCGATCATCAATCAGATCAATCACGAATTCGCCTATCACATCCTGACCATCGAGGATCCGGTGGAGTACATGCACCGGCATGTGAAATCCACCGTCAACCAGCGCGAGGTCGGATCGGACACCCGCTCGTTCGCTCTCGCCCTGCGGGCGGCCTTGCGGCAGGCGCCGAAGGTGATCCTGATCGGCGAGATGCGCGATATGGAGACGATCGAGATCGCCATGGAGGCGGCCGAGACCGGCCACCTGGTGCTCTCCACGCTGCACACGATCGACGCCGCCAAGACGATCGATCGCATTGTCGGCGTCTTTCCGAAAGACCAGGAGCCGCAGATCCGCACGCGCTTCGCCCAGTCGTTCCGCTATGTCATCTCGCAGCGCCTCATCCCGAAAGTCGGCAGCGGCCGC
>DATAHG010000612.1:0-9590 GCA_036263295.1 Thermoanaerobaculia bacterium
CTGGTCGGACTGGAGCTTTGCGCCGTCTGGCTCCGGCAGGGCAAGAACGAGCGCGCCGCCCGGCTGGCGGGCGAGATGAGAGAGACGTTCCAGAGGCTCTCCCAGCCGGTCGAGGCCCAGACCGCTCTCGCCTTCCTTGTCGCGGCTTCGAACCTGGGGTTTGCCTCCGTGCCGATCGTCGAGCACACGCGGGACTTTCTGCAACAGCTCCGCGAGGATCCCGAGCTGAAGTTCAGCGCCCCCGCTTTTCGCTGAGCGTCATCCCCCTTCGGACTTCTGCCTCAGCAGCAGGTCGAGGGCGGCCCGCACCTTCTGGCTCACCAGATCGTCGACCTCCCGCTGAGTCATCACGAGCGGCGTCGAATCGTCGGCGGAATTGGAGTTGGGGCGGCCGGCACCGTAGGCGGCCCGGAAGAAGTCCGCCCAGTCGATTCCCAGATGATCCAGCATCTCCAGGAGCGTGCTGTAGGTCAGACGTCCATCCCCTGAGAAGATCCTCTGCAGAAGCCCCCGGTACTCCCCGCTCCGGCGCCTCTCCAACTCGCGGATCGAGACCCCGGCCTTCGCCATCTCCTCTCGGATGAGCCGAAGGATCCGCGCCTCCTCTGCCCGCCTTGGATCCGTCATGCGGTCAAGGATATCGCATGGCGGAGAATTTCCGCCACCCTGGCTCGGCCCGAGGGCATTCGAGGCTGTCGGCACTGGGAGCGCCGGGGGAATATATCCCCGCCTTCGGCTAAATTCCTGGCCTCCCGGCCCCGAGGAGCAGGGGAAGCGAGAACATCATCCGTTCTCCCAAAGTCGTGGTTGATTTTTTTCCCTGGTCGGGATATAAATCCTTGGCCGCAACGTTGGTCCCCGGATTTATCTCCCCACGCCATGCCGGCGCGGGGTGTATCAAGGAGAAGAAGCATGAACGAGAAGAACAACACCGCCGAGACCGCCTCCCCCGACTCGGAGGCCAGCCTCCGCCGGCTGCCGCCCGTGGTGGTCTACGACCGCCTGAAGGCGGAGCGCGTCGAGCAGCCGCTGGAGGCCGACGAGATCCGGCAGCGGGTCCAGACGCTGCCGGAGTGGACCCTGCTCGGCGACGCGAAGGCCCTGACGCGCGAGCTGGACTTCCCCGGCGAGGCCGAGGCGCAGGCGTACACGAACTACCTCTTCACCCTCAAGACCGGCCTCAAGGTGCGGATGCGGCTCACGATCGAGGGCTCGCGCCTGAAGGTCCACCTGGCGGGTCCGGTGGCGAGCAAGCGGCTGACCGAGAGCACCCTCAAGCTCGCGGCGGCGCTGACGGTGGTCTGAGACGAAGTGGTCGTCGAGTTGAAAACGATGTTCCAACCGAAAGGAGAAGAGAACGAATGAGCTCTTACGCCGACTTTATCGCCAACTGGTTCCATCTGGTCACGGCGGTCAACGCCAACGCGGAGGACCTGGAGTCCCTGGTCGAGATCAATGTCGATCTCGAAGCGGCGGCGGCCAACGCGCGCCGGCTCAGCAATCGGCGGTCGGCCCTCCGGGCCGAGCTGACTCAGAACACCAAGGATCTCCATGTCGCCATGAGGACGGGCCGGGATATGGCAACCCGGCTCCGCAGCGGGGTGCGCAGCCAGTTCGGGAACCGGAATGAGAAGCTGCTGGAGTTCAACATGCGCCCCTTCCGGGGTCGCGTGCTGAAGGAGGAGGGTCCGGAGGCGGGGGGCGGAGTTACCCCTCCGCCCCCCACCACCGAATAGGAGAACCTGCCTGGGTAGTCTCCGGGGAGAGCGTGGTGGCTCACGCTCTCCCTTTTTTTATTGTACCGCAATCCGCGCCGCTACCCCAAAATCTTTCGCCGGAAACCGAGAACCCCGCGCCGGAGACCGGGGACCTTTTGTCGGGTGCCCGGAACCTTTCACCGGAAGCCGAGAAGGCTTCGCCAGGACTCGAACAGTCTTTTTTTGTTGCAAATCATCGCTCTTTTGCCGCAGGAGATTCTTCCTGGGATGCAAATTACCTTTCGCCGGCCCCAGAGCAGCTCTGTCCGGCCACCCAGCAGCCTTCTCCGGGTGCCGGCGAAGCCTTACCGGCAGCAGAACAGCGATGCTCGGTGCCTGGCGAAACCTTCCCGGCTATCCGGGCACTCTATTTTGATGCAAATCATCGCTGTCCTGCCTCTCGACAAGGTATATGGACTGCCGGCGTTTTCGTTTCTGTACTCGGACTTCCCTTTCAAAGTCGGTACAAAATTTGCAGACATGGCTGTACTTGTCGAGGCACACAGAGGAGAGATTTTTGAAGTCACCCTTAGATCCTCCTGCTGATCCCCTGAATGAATTCAACAAGGTGCTGTCGGAAGCTCGGGAAATTCGGGAAAGGGTTACGCAGGGTTTACAAGCCAGTCTGGTAGAGCCCAAATTCTCTGAATCCATGTTGCCCACGGCGGCGGCGCCCGGGCCGACCATCGAGTCGTCCCCTGACATCCCTGTGCTGGAAAGCCTGGACGAGCCTTCCCAGGCGGATCTCACTCCTTCGCAGTAGCGCCATCCGGCGCGCCAGAGGTTCGGCTGGCTGGAGGGGAGCCGGGCGTCCGTGTCGGACGCCCGGCAGCTCTAGGTTTCGATCCAGTTCTCGAACGACATCGTCGGGTCGTCTTCGGCCTGACGGAGGAAGTCGAGGGTGGAGTCGAGAAGGGCGGTGGATTCGACGCGCAGCTCGAGGGCCTGGCGCAGGACCAGGACGGCGGCGAGCAATTCGCGCCGGATGCCGAGGGAGAGGAAGACCTCGGCGGCCTCCAGGGCGAAGGTGCGGGACTCGTCGGTCCGGCCCTGGCGCGCCAGGAGAAGGGCGAGCTCCAGGTTGACCAGAGCCTCGGTGTAGGCCAGGCCGACCTCTCCGAAGCCGCGGCGGACTTCGAGGAAGCCGTTTTCAGCGCGCTCGAGCTCGTCCAGCCCGCAGTCGATCTGGGCGCGCAGCCAACGCAGCTTGAGGGAGTTGACCCGGCCGACCGACTCGCCGTGGCGCTGGAGGTTGGTCCAGAGCAGGGTGCGAGCCTCGCGGAAGCGGCCGGCTTCCATCAGGCAGCGGGCCTGGTTGTGAATCGCGACGAAGAGCAGCTCGGGGTCGCGACGGCCGTCGATCAGTTGCAGGCCGCGGCGGATGAGGTCGATGGCCTCGTCGGGCTTGCCCTGGTAGACGGTGTAGAGGCCCTGGCTGATCAGGGCGCGGCCGGCGAGATGGGAGTCGCCGGTCCGGCGGTGGATTTCGCGGACCGCTTCGAGGGCTTCGCAGGCGGCCTCGAAACGGCGGCGGTCGGCCAGCAGGGAGGCCTGGATGTCACACATCCGGGCCCGGAGCTGGACGTCGCCGGTGCCTTGCAGGCAGAGCTCGGCCGCCTCGCCGAGAGCCTTGTCGGCCTCGTCCAGGCGGTCGGCCACGCGGTAGGCGTTGCCCAGCTCGATCGCGGCGCGGCAGCGGAAGTCCGCCACCAGCCGCTCCCCGTACAGCGCGGGATCGAGGCGCTCGGACACCAGCGCCGCGAGGCGCGCCAGGTCGATCATCTGGGACGGATCGTCGTAACGCAACTCCTGGCAGCGCTCCAGGAGAGCCCAATAGCCAGCCAGGCCGCGCAGGCCGTGAGCCGCACGGACGAAGCCGTTCGCCCCACGTGCGCGCAGGAGGTCGAGGACCTTGCCCACTTTGGCCTGTTCCCGCCGCAGATGGCGGTCGCAGGAGGAGGCAGAGCCCTCCGGGGAGATATCGCCAAAGGGATCGTGTGGCGGATCGGGTCGTGTCGTCATCACCGTAATGAGAATTATATATCGATTTAGTCTCTTGGGAAGACCGGGGCGAGCAACGGGCGCCCCGGACGTCCCCGGGCTACAGCTCTATGCTACGGCTAGTCGCCGCCGCCTTCGCCATGACCGCCGTTAGGATCGATGCCCGAACCCTTGTCGGTATCCGGCGGCACCGTCTCCGGCGGGCCGTTCCGGCGGCTCTGGGTCTCCGTGGGGAGATCCGGGCCCTTGCCGAGGAGCCAGTTCCAAAAATCGGACCAGGTTTCCACGACACCCGAGGCGGTGATGCTGAGCAGGCCCTCCGCGGCCTCGGCACGGCTCGGCAGAGCCGGCATCAGGACGGCGGCCAGGATCAGGGCGGTGACGACTCGTCGGATCTGCGAACGCGACATCTCAAACCTCCTCATCTGCAAGAACCCGGGGAGCCGGCATGGCCACCTCACGGGAACGATCGATCATTCTCACTCCATAGTGTGGCAAATTCGAGGGGAAATCGCACCCTCTTTTCAAAAGTTCCGTTGGATTCTCCAGGGAGAGCCTCTGCGGCCCTGTCCTTTTCGGCAGGTTTCTTGCAGCCGCAGGTCGCGGGTGGTGCCCTGCCCAGACGACGTGGAGCCCGGGTTTTCGTGCTCCCAAATAAGGAATCTCTTGAAGACGAAGGACTGGACTATCTGATGAGCACGGGTGGGGAGGGGGCCTCCCTGTCGGTTGCCCGGCCGGCGCCGCTGGATCTGGCGCGCCTGCGGCGTGGCGGCCTGACGTTCGGCGCCAGCCAGGTGACGGGCATGATCCTGGGCTTTCTCGGCAGCCTCATCCTGGTGCGGGCGGCGGCGCAGGCGGATGTCGGTCTCTACCAGCGGCTGCAGCAGGCGATCCTGGCGATCGGCATGATGCTGCAGCTCGGCCTGGCGCCGGGGGCGTTGCGGTTCGTGCCGACCACCCGGGGCGCCGGGGGCGAGCGCGCCACCGCGCTGCTGCGGCGGCGGCTGTTCACGATCCAGGCGGCGCTCTGGCTCCTCGGTCTGCCGGCGTTGCTGTGGGTGTGGCCGCGGGTGGTGGGTGGCCTGGACGCGCCGGAGCTCGCGACCGCCGGGCCGTTCGTGGCGGCGGCGGTCCTCCTCGCCTCGTTCGACCTGCTGGCGGACGCCTACCTGCGGGCGTTCCGGCGCTATTCGGCCTCGGCGGTGCTCGGCCATCTGACACCGCGCCTGCTGACCGCGACGGGGTTCTTCCTGCTCTGGCGGCTGGCGCCGCCGCACACCCTGCCGTGGGAGGCGCTGGTCTGCGTCTACCTGACCTCCCTGCTGATCACCTCGCTGGGCTATGCCGGGGCGCTGTGGACGACCACGCCCGGGGAGGTGTCGGAGCCGCGCGAGGCGCTGCTGCCGCCGCGCATCCCGGAGATCCTTTCGACGACCACGGCGATGGGCCTGCGCAGCGCCGCGGCGGTGCTGTTCGTGGCCTCGGACCTGTGGATCCTCGGCCTCTATCGCTCGAGCGAGGAGGTCGCGGTCTACGGCATCGCGGCGGCGCTGCTGCAGATCCTTTCGGCCATCCCGGGGATGGCGAGCTCGCTGTTGCCGCAGGAGTTCGCGCTGCTGCACGCCGACGGGCGGACGGCGGAGATCGAGGAGCTGGCCCGCACCTCGGCCACGGTGATGTCGATGATCTCGCTGGCGGGCCTGGCCGGGCTGGTCCTGGCCGGCCCGGTGCTGATCCCGCTGCTGTACGGCCGGGGCTATGCGGGAGCCTGGTCCATCCTGCTGGTCCTCGCGGTGGGGGCGTTCTGGGACGCGGCCTCGGGCTCGGCCGGGTTCGTGCTGCAGATGACCGGCCATCACGTGCGGCTCCTCGGGTTGGCCCTCGGCGGCGCGGCCCTGAACGCCGTGCTCAGTCTTTCGCTGGCCCGCATCTGGGGCGGGCACGGGGTGGCGCTGGCGACCACCGTGACCCTGCTCCTGATGAACGCGGCCATGGTCTATTCGGTGCGCCGCCTGCTCGGAGTGCGTACCTTCGTCTACCTGAAACCGGCGGAATGGATGCACGCCCTTCGGCTCGCCGGCCGAAGAAGCGGGGCGAGCGGAGGGTCGAGATGAAGGAAGATCTGTGGGTCATCGGTGGGGAGCAACGGGTGTCGTTCAACCAGCTCCAGGAGTGGAACCGGTTCAAGGCGGCCCTGGTGGTGCGGGTGCGCGACGGCCAGGCGGAGCGGGTGCTGGAGTACCAGAGCCCGGCCGAGCACTGCCCGGAGACCGAGAACCCTTCCCAGATTTTCAAGGCCGCGACGGTCGCCGGAGACAAGGCGTATCTGTGTACGCTGACCGAGGTGCTGGAGTGCGATTTCCCCAGCTTCGAGGTCCGCCGCGTCTTCTCGCACCCCTGTTTCAACGATCTCCACCACGTGCTGCCCGCCCCGGACGGCCGCCTCTTCGTGGCGGTCACCGGCCTCGACGCGGTGGCCGAGCTGTCGCCGGACGGCGAGCTGATGCGCCTGATCAGCGTCGTCGACGCATCGCCGTGGGATCGCTTTTCGCGGGATGTGGACTACCGGCGGGTGCTCACCACCAAGCCCCACCGGTCGCATCCCAATCATCTGTTCTTCCTCGGCGACCGCCTGTGGGTGACGCGCTTCGAGCAGCGCGACGCGGTGCCGGTCCCCGGCGTCTGGCTGGGGGACGGGCCGGAGCCGAAGCCCCACAAGGGCAATGGCAACGGCCAGGCCCACGGTAACGGCGCCGACACGCCGGACGCCTATCAGATCGAGATCGAGGGGGTCCACGACGGCCATGTCCTGGGCGACCGCCTCCTCTTCACGGCGGTGAACGGCCACCTCATCCAGTTCGACGTCCACACCGGCTCCCGGCTGGCGCTCGACCTCGGCCAATTTCGCATGCCGGGCACCCCGGACGACGACCGGCCGCTCGGCTGGTGCCGTGGCCTGCTGCCGGTGGGCGACACCCGGGCCTGGGTGGGGTTCACGCGGATCCGCTATACCCGCCTGCGGCGGAATCTGAGTTGGATCCGGCACGGCTTCCGCGAGACCGAGCACCACCGCCAGCGGCCGACCCGGATCGCGCTCTATGACCTCGAGGAGCCGGCCCTGCTGCAGGAGATCGACCTGGAGGAGGCCGGGCTGGGGGCGCTGTTCAGCGTCCACCGGGCGCCGCGGCGGGCCGAGCTCGCGGAGGGGCTGTCGTCAGAGGCCGGCCTGGTGTTTGCACAGCATTCTCACAAAGAACCGCACTCCGATGGCTGCACTGCCCCTCGCCCCACCTGAACCATCAGCCGATCTCCCGGCAAGCTCGGGATCTTTCGAGCGCCGCCTGCCGTCGCGCCGGGCGGGGCTGCGGCGCCTCGCGTTGCCGCTGGTGCTCCTGCTCGCCCTGGGGCTGCGGGCCTGGGGGGCGTCGCACGACCTCCCCTTCTCCTACTACGGCGACGAGCTCCATTTCATGAAGCGGGCGATGGCGCTGGGGACCGGCGATCTCAATCCGCACTGGTTCCACAAGCCGGCGTTCCTGATGTACGCGCTGGCTTTCACCTACGGCCTCTATTTCGCGGTGGGCCGGGTGACGGGGGTCTTCGATTCGACCGCGGAGTTCGGGGCGCGGTTCCTGACCGAGCCGATGGCGTTCCTGGTGCTCGGCCGGCTGGTGGTGCTGCTCTGCGGGGTGGCCACGGTCTACCTGGTCTACCGGATCGGCGTCAGGGTCTACGGCCGGCGGGCGGCCGGCCTCGCCGGAGCGCTGGCCACGGCGGTGCTGGCGCCGATGATCGCCTCGTCGGTGGTGATCAAGAGCGACGTGCCCTGCGGGCTGCTGATCACGCTGGCGGTGTATTTCTATCTGGGGACACGGGACACGGAGCGGCTGCGCCCCCTGGTGCTGGCGGCGCTCGCCGCCGGGGCGGCGATGGGGACGCACTATTACGGGGTGGTCCTGGTGCCGGCCTTCGTGGCGCTGGAGGGGCTGCGCGGGCTCACCCGGCAGACGCCCTGGGGACGGGTGATCCTGCGCTGCGCCCTGGTCGGCGGGCTGTTCGTGGCGGGCTTTTTCCTCACCTCGCCGTTCAATTTTCTCGATCCGACCTGGGGTGCGACGACGTTCAAGGGGGTGCAGCGCAGTCTGGGGCTGACCCGCGCGCCGGTGACGCACTATGAGCCGGACAGCAAGACCGAGTTCAAGCCCGGTCCGTCCGCCTGGGGCGGCGCCGCGGTGGCGTTTTTCCGGATGGCGGCGCGGCCGGACGCGCTCGGTCTGGCGCTCGGCCTCCTGGCTCTGGTGGGGCTGGGGGTGACGCTGGCGCGGCGGGAGACGAGGTGGTACGGGCTGCTGGTCCTCATCCCCTGCCTCTTCTTTTTCCTCGCGGCGATCACGGTGGCGGCCTACCACGCGCAGCCGCGGCATCTGAACGCGGTCTATCCGCTGCTCGCGAGCGTGGTCTGGCCGGGCGCCCTGGCGCTGACGGCGAGGTTGCGGCGGCGTCTGGGGCCCGAGCGGGCTCGGCTGGGGGCGCTGGCGCTGGTCGGGCTGGCCTGTCTGCCGACCCTGGTCGAGAGCGTGCGCTGGGTGGCCTCGATCACGCGGCTCGACAGCCGTCTGGTCTCCTACCGGTGGATCCAGAAGAACCTGTCGCCCGGGGAGCACATCCTGGTGGACGATTACGGTCCGATCCTCAATCCGAACCGGCTGTCGCTGGCGCGCCAGAGGGCGAAGCTGCGCAGTCTGCCGGAGAGCCCGTTCATCCACCACCAGGATCTCCGGCTGGACCTCCTGAGCCGCTATCCCCCGGCGGACGGCATGAATCTCGACGAGCTCGGCCACCAGTGGTGGCTGCCGCGCGAGAAGTCGGACGCCGAGCTGGCGAGCAATCCGTCCGACCTCGACATGGGCAATCCCCTGGTGTCGCGCCAGCCGCGGCCGCTCGACGCCTACCGCGCCCAGGGGGTCCGCTACGTGATCACGAATCACGACGCGCAGGAGGAGTATTACCGCCCGCGCGGCAAGGGCTTCCCGAGCTATGTCGCCTTCTACAACGCCCTGCACGGGACGAAGCTGGTGCGCACCTTCGATCCGGACGAATGGGGGGGCAAGGGTCCGACGGTGTGGGTGTATGACCTGACCCGGCCGGCGGTGCCGGGGCAGGGGCGGTTGGAAAGAATCCCCAAGCGGAAACGAGAAATTTTCTAGGCAGTCGTCCCGCAGCAAGAATCGGCGGCTGGAAGCGCCGGCATCTTGCCGGCAACTAATTCGATCTAACTAGATTTGCCGGCAAGATGCCGGCGCTCCCAGCCGCCGATTCGCCTGGCGGGTCCACCTCGTAGAGCACATATTCGTCGACCCGCAGGGTGGGCCGCAGAGTCTGGGTCTTCTCCAGGCTCGCGAGGAGGGCCTCGCTCTCGCGGTTGCCGACCACGTGGAGGTAGAGGAACGGCCCCCCCGCGGCGGCGAGGAAAAGGGGGGCGTCCTGGCTGCGGACGCGCCGGGGGTTGTAGTCCCGCAGATAGAACAGCCCGGGATCGGTGCGGGAGTGCTTGGCCATCACGAAAGGCTCGGCCCCGGCGTCCGCCGCGGAGGTCCGGCCGAGCTTCGCGGCCAGGGCCCGCCAGTTGCCGGTGGTCATCCCCAGGCGCTGGCCGGGGACGCCGAAAAACCCCGACACGGGCGCGTAGTCGAACACCGCGAGCCCCAGGGCGAACAGGAGCGGCAGGGTGGCCCAGCGCCCTCCCGGCAGGCTCCAGGCGGCGGTGGGGCTGTCCTCCGGCCGGCGGGCGAGCAGGCGGCCCACACCCAGGCCCAGGGCCAGGCAGAGCGG
>DATAHG010000613.1:0-5662 GCA_036263295.1 Thermoanaerobaculia bacterium
GGGTCGGCCGACCTTCTCTCGTTGTGGCGGGACTTCGTCGAAGATAAGCCCGAGCGATCGTCGGGTCGGCAGACTTCCTCGCGCTGTCGCGGGACTTCGCCGCAAACAAGCCCGAGAGGCTACGGATAAGCCCGCGCGGTCCTCGTGTCAGCTCACTTCCTCACGCGGTCTCGGGACTTCGGGAAAAATAAACCGACTCTCTCGTCGAGTCGCCCGGCTTCGTCACGCAGTCCCGGGACTCCGCGGCAGACAACCTCGCGCGCTCGTCCAGTCTCTCCATTTCCTTACCCAGTCCCGGGACCTTGGAAAACACAAGCCCGCGCGCTCGCAATGTCGGCTCGCTGGCTCATGATGTCCCGGGACTCGGCCTTGAAGAAGGCGACTCGGCCGTAAATAAGGAGAATCGGCCGTAAACAAGCTCGTGAGGTCTTCCGGTCTCGCCAGCCCCTCGGCGCCGGGGGCCCAGCCGCCTTATATCGCCGGCGGCTGGCGCCGCCAGCGCCGGTGCATCCAGACCCACTGCTCGGGCCTCCGGCGCACCTGCTCCTCGATGGCCTGCGTCATCCGAGCCGTCGCCTCCTGGGGATCGTCCGGCAGATCGAGCGGCGGGTAGAAGCGGGCGCGATGGTGGCCATCGGGCAAGCGCTCGATGAAGGTGGGGACCACCGCCGCGTTCTGGCGGAGCGCGATCTTGGCGGCTCCCACCGGGGTGAAGGCCGGGCGGCCGAAGAACGGCACCCAGACGCCGTCCACCTTGGTGTCCTGGTCGATCAGCATGCCGAGGGCGCCGCCGCGCCGGAGGGTGTTGAGGAGCTGGCGGGCCGCCCCTTCGCTGCCGCGCGCGATCGTCGGCGTTCCGAAGCGCTCGCGCAGGCCGGCGAGCATCTTCTGGAGGTCCGGCTCGTCGAGGGGGCGCGCCACCACGGCCATGCCGAGCCCCCGGCAGTTGATCGCCGCCGCCAGCAGCTCCCAGTTCCCGCAGTGCCCGGTGAGAATCAGGATCGGACGGTCCGCCGCCCGCAGCCGCTCGATCTCGGACCACCCCTCGACCTCCACCCACCGCCCGACCGCGGCGCAGTCGTGGCTCAGCAGGTGGAGACACTCCGCCAGGCTCGTGCCGTGGTGACGGAAACAGTCACGGCCGAGGCGTTGCAGATTCTTCGCGGGGAGATCGGGAAAGGCGAGAGCCAGGTGATCGAGAGTCCGGCGGCGGTCCCGGCGGCTGCCCCGCCAGCCGAGCGAGCCGAGCCCGCGGCCGAGGCGCTGGCAGAGCCGCCAGGGGAGGAGCCCAAAGACCGCGCCGAGCAGGCGCACCGCTCCGGCGAGCAGGCTGTAGCGCAGGCGGTGGCTCCAACCCGGCGGGCGTTTGGGATTCGAGGCGACCGGCCGGATCGGGCGGATGGGGACGACGTTCACGTTTCCAGGTAGTGGGCTACGAGCCCGTCCCACTCCCCCCGCGCCCGCAGGATCAGCTCGCACATCTCGCGCACCGCCCCCCGCCCCCCCTTGCTCTCCAGCACGCGGTGGACCCGCTCCCGCACCTCGGCCACCGCGTCGGCCGGGGCGAAGGCGAGGCCGCAGCGGCGCAACACCGGAAGATCGATCAGGTCGTCCCCCATGTAGGCCACCCGCTCCGCCGCCGTTCCCTGGGCGGACAGGAACTCGGCGAAAGCGTCGGCCTTGTCGGAGCGGTCCATCATCAGGGCATCCAGCTCCAGGCCCTGAGCCCGCCGTTCGAGCGCCGCGCTCACCCGGCCGGAGAGGATCCCCACCTTGAGCCCCGCCCGCTGGGCGAGCTTCACCCCGAGGCCGTCGCGCACGTCGAACAGCTTCCACTGCTCGCCGTCGGCGCCGTAGATCAGCCGGCCATCGGTGAAGACGCCGTCCACGTCGAGCAGGATCCACTCGATCGAGCGGGCGCGCTCGGCCAGCGCGTCGAGGTCCGCGGGGGTCAAAACAGCTCCAGCCCCCAGAGATCGTGGAGGTGGACAATCCCCTCCACCCGCTTGGCGGCGTCGCAGACGAACAGGGAGGTGATGCGGTTCTCCTCCATGATCTTCAGGGCCGCGGCGGCCAGCTCGTCGCCCGAGATCGTGCGCGGTCCGAGCGTCATGCACTCGCCGGCCGTGCTGCGCAGGCGGTCCTCGTCAGCCAGGAGGAGGCGCCGCAGGTCGCCGTCCGAGATGCAGCCGGCGAGCCGCCCCTCGGCATCCACCACGGCGGTGATGCCGAGCTTCTTGCGCGACATCTCGTAGATCGCCTCCCGCATCGGCGTGCCCAGGCCGACCTTGGGGAGGGCCTCGCCGGCGTGCATGAGCTGCTCGACCCGGAGGAGCTGCTTGCCGAGCTGCCCACCGGGGTGGAGGCGGGCGAAGTCCTCGCGGGTGAAGCCGCGCGCTTCGACGAGCGCCATGGCGAGGGCGTCGCCGAGCGCCAGCATGGCGGTGGTCGAGGCGGTCGGGGCGAGCCCGAGCGGGCAGGCCTCGCGGTCGATCGACACCGGCAGGTGGAGGTCGGCGTGGCGGGCGAGCGGGGACGAGGCGTTGGCGGTCATCGCCACCAGCGGGACGCCGAGCCGCTTCAGGGTCTCGACCAGCCGGATCAGCTCCTCCGTGGTGCCGGAGAACGAGGCGGCGAGGACCACGTCGCCCGGCATGATCACCCCGAGGTCGCCGTGGACCGCTTCGGCCGGATGCAGGAAGAGCGACGGCGTGCCGGTCGAGGAGAGCGTGGCGGCGATTTTTTTGAGGATCAGGCCGCTCTTGCCCATGCCGGTGCAGACCACCCGGCCGGCGCACTGGCGCAGCAACTCCACGGCGCGGTCGAAGCGCTCGTCGAGCTGCGGCAGGAGACCCCGGATCGCGGCGGCCTCGGTTTCGAGGACCTCGATCGCCACCTCCCGGGCCGGCCGGGGCGCGGAGGGGGCTGCGGGGGTGGAGGGCGTCTGGGGCTGGGGCGCTGGCATGGGGAGGCTCCGGGTCGTCCCGCCGTCCGGAGGACGGCCGGGAGTCAGGATGATATCCGGGGCGCCCGCAAAGCCGGGAGGACGGCCTTGCGCAGGGCGGCGAGCGAGGCGAGCAGGGCCTCGGCCCGGGCCGGATCGAGCTGGACGGCGCTGTCCGACTTCGCGTGCGACGGATCGGGGTGGACCTCCAGGAACACGCCGTCCGCCCCGGCTGCCACCGCCGCGCGGGCGAGCGGCTCGGCGAAACGGCGCTCGCCGCCGCTCTCCTCCCCGCCGCCGGGGAGCTGCAGCGAGTGGGTCACGTCGTAGATCACGGCGATGCCGTCGGCGTGCATCCACTCGAAGCTCCGCATGTCCACCACGAGGTTGTGATAGCCGAAGGAGACGCCGCGCTCGGTCACCGTCACCTTGTCGTTGCCGGTGCTCCGGGCCTTGTCCACGACCTTGCGCAGGTCGTCGGGCGCCATGAACTGCCCCTTCTTGATGTTCACCGCCCGGCCGGTCGCGGCGGCGGCCACCACCAGGTCGGTCTGGCGGCAGAGGAAGGCGGGGATCTGCAGCACGTCGCAGACCTCGGCCGCCGGGCCGCACTGGTGGGGCTCGTGGACGTCGGTCAGGA
Organism: Thermoanaerobaculia bacterium; assembly: GCA_036263295.1. GTDB lineage: Bacteria > Acidobacteriota > Thermoanaerobaculia > Multivoradales > UBA5704 > DATAHG01. Next base: position 3,585 of record DATAHG010000613.1, read on the forward strand.
CTGGCAGCCCGGTCTCGTCCTTGACCTTGCGGAGGACGCGCAGGCCTTCTTCCAGGCCCGGACCGCGGAAGCTCGCGATCGAGCTGCGGTTCGCCTTGTCGAACGACGACTTGAAGATCCAGGGGAGGCCGAGGCGGCGCGCGATCCCCGCCACCGTGTGCGCGGTGGCGAGAGCCAGCTCCTCGTTCTCGATCACGCAGGGGCCGGAGATCACCGGGAGGTCATCCCCTCCCAGCACCACCCCCGGCGCCAGCTCGACCGGCGCGACCCCCGTCTCGCGCTTCATCCTTCGACCTGCACCTCGGACGGCACCTCTTCCCGCACGGCGGGCTCCGAGGTCGAAGGCGGCCCGTCCAGGCGGGACAGCCCGGCCGGGACCAGCTCGCGTTGCCCGCGCTCCTTCTGCGACTTGAGCGCCGCCGCGATGTAGGAGACGAAGAGCGGGTGGGGCTCGGTCGGCTTCGACTTGTACTCCGGATGGAACTGGCAGCCCAGGAACCAGGGGTGGTCCGGCAGCTCGACCATCTCGACGAACTTGCCGTCCGGCGAGAGGCCCGAGATCACCAGGCCGTGGTCCACCAGCGTCTGGAGGTACTTCTGGTTCACCTCGTAGCGGTGGCGGTGGCGCTCGCTGATCTCGGCGGCGCCGTAGATCTTGCGGGCGAGCGTCCCCTCCTTGAGCTTGCAGGGGTAGGCGCCGACGCGCATCGTGCCGCCCAGCTCCTCGACGCCGAGCAGGTCGCGCAGCTTGTAGATCACGGCGTGCTCAGTGTCGGCGTCGAACTCCGACGAGGTGGCGTCCTTGATCCCGCAGACGTTGCGGGAGTATTCGATCACCGTGCACTGCATGCCGAGACAGATGCCGAAGAACGGCACCCGGTTCTCGCGGGCGTAGCGGATAGAGCGGATCTTCCCCTCGGTGCCGCGCGAGCCGAAGCCGATCGGCACCAGCAGCGAATCGACCTCGGCCATCTCGCGCGGCCAGGCGCCGCTCTCCAGCTCCTCGGCGTCGATGTAGACCAGCTCGACCGACGCGTCGTTGGCGATGGCGCCATGCATCAGGGCCTCGTTGAGGCTCTTGTAGGAGTCCGGCAGCTCGACGTACTTGCCGACGATCCCGACCCGCACCCGGTGCTTGGGGTGCTTGACCCGGGAGACCAGGGCCTCCCAGCGCGACAGGTCGCGCTCGTAGTGGGGCAGGTTGAGCAATTCGAGGACGATGTCGTCCAGCCCCTCGCGGGAGAACACCAGGGGCACTTCGTAGATCGTCGAGACATCGCGGGCGGCGATGACCTGGCGCGGATCGACGTTGCAGAACAGCGCGATCTTGCGCTTCATGTCGTCCGGCAGGGCGCGGTCCACCCGGCAGAGCACGATGTCGGCCGAGATGCCGATCTCGCGCAGCTCGCGGACCGAGTGCTGGGTCGGCTTGGTCTTCAGCTCGTCGGCCGCGGCGATGTAGGGCACCAGGGTGAGGTGGATGTTCACCGCGTTGCCGCGCCCCAGCTCGTGGCGGAACTGGCGGATCGCCTCCAGGAACGGCAGCGACTCGATGTCACCGACCGTGCCGCCGATCTCGACGATCACCACGTCGTGCTGGTCGGCCACCCGGCGCATCGCCTCCTTGATCTCGTCGGTGATGTGGGGGATGACCTGCACGGTCTTGCCCAGGTAGTCGCCGCGGCGCTCCTTGTCGATCACCGAGGAGTAGATCTTGCCGGTGGTGTAGTTGTGGCGCTTGCTGGTGACTGTATGGGTGAAGCGCTCGTAGTGGCCGAGGTCGAGGTCGGTCTCGGCGCCGTCGTCGGTGACGAAGACCTCGCCGTGCTGGTAGGGCGACATGGTGCCCGGGTCGACGTTGATGTAGGGGTCGAACTTCATCAGCGTGACCGAGAAGCCCCGGGATTCCAGGATCGCGCCGACGGAAGACGCGGCCACTCCCTTGCCGAGGGAGGAGACGACTCCGCCGGTGATGAAGATGTACTTGGTCGCCATCGGTCCTTTTCTCCTGGGTCCTCTCTCAGGACCCTGAGGCGATTATTCGTTCGACGATTCGTTCGACCCGCTCGAGGTCTTCC
>DATAHG010000614.1:0-29335 GCA_036263295.1 Thermoanaerobaculia bacterium
CCCTGGCCGATGGCGCGCAGGTTGGCGAGGAGGTTGGCGTGGGTGAGGACGACCCCCTTGGGGTTGCCGGTGCTGCCGGAGGTGAACTGGAGGAAGGCGATGTCCTCGCTACGGCGCGGCACCGGGATGCCCGCCATGCCCGCCATGCCCGCCGTATTGCCGGCGCCGGCCGCCGCCCCGCGCTCGCGCAGCTCGTCCACGGTGATCACCCGCCGCAGCTCGGGGACCTGGCCGCGCAGCAGCCGGGCGAGGGGGAGGACCTCGGAGAAGGTGATCAGGAAGCCCGCCTCGGAGGTCTTGAGGATGCCCGCCTGGCGGCGCAGGTGGTCCTCGATCTGGCTGCGGCGCACCGGCGGGTAGAGCGGCACGGGCACCCCTCCGGCCAGCAGGGCGCCGAAGAAGGCGATGAAGTAGTCGAGCCCCGAGGGGAGCATGAGGCCGACCGCGCCGCCCGGCTCGAGGCCGAGACTGACCAGGCCGGCGGCGGCGGCGCGGGCCCGGCGGTCGAGCTCGCCGTAGGTCAGCTCTTCGGGCTCGGCGTCGTCGGCGCCGGGGTAGAAAAGGATGTGCCGCCGCTCCGGATGGCGTTCGGCGTGCCAGGCCAGCACCTCCATGAGGGTGCGGGTGCGCTCCGGCGCCGCCTCGGCGTCGGCGAGATCGGGCACTTCGATCGTCCTGGCCGTCGTTGCCGTCCTTGAGACCCCTTCCCCTCCGCTCAGGGACTGCAAGGACCCCAGCAGATCGCGCGGCGTCTCGGCCGAGGTGAGGGCGGACTCTGGGAGCCGGGCGCCGAAGCGGCGTTCCAGGCGGGCGAACAGCTCGACGCGGCCGAGGCTGTCGAGGCCGAGGTCGCGCTCCAGGGAGGCGTCGAGGGAGAGGGATTCGAGCCCCCGGCGCTGCGGCTGCAGCTCGCGGGCGAGGTCGCGCACGACCTCCAGGAGGTCGGCGGCGGTATCTGAGACGGTGGGAGTCGGGTTCATGGGCGGCCGGTCAGTAGTCTGTCACGGCCACCCCTCCTCTCCGAAGAAGGGCATGGCCGCCGCTTCCGGGCGTTCCAGGTCGGCGATCAGGAGGGCGACGCCCAGCTCCCCTTTGTAGAGGCTGTCGCGCAGGCGCTCGGCGTTGTGGCCGGCGCGGACCTCGGCGGTCGCCCGCAGGGCGAGCTCGCGGGCCCGTTCCAGCCAGCGCGGGCGGTCCGGATGGCGGCGGTGGTGCTCCAGCAGGGCGTAGGCGCGGCCGGCCAGGCCGCAGCAGAGGTCGGCGCCTCCCCCCAGGGTTAGGCTGGGCGCCTCCCAGGCGTGCCAGGCGGCGCCGTCGGCCAGGGCGGCCCAGCGCTCCCCGCCCAGGGCCTCCGCCGCCAGATTCCAGAGATGGACGAAGCCGGCGCTTCCGTTGCACCAGCCCGGCATGGTGAGGGTTGTGCCGCCGTCCTCATACCAGGGCCAGCGCAGGCCGCGCTCCCAGGGCTGGGCGAGGCCGGCCAGCTCGTCCAGCCGGCGTTCCAGGCCGGGCGGGAGCGGCCGGCCGACCGCCTGGCACCAGCGCAGGGTGGCGTAGAGATAGCCGGCCCAGCCGTGGGCCATGCCGAGGCGGCGCGCTCCGGCGGCGATCTCCGGCTCGGCGTCCAGCTCGCGCCAGAGGGCGGCGAGCCGGTCCTCGCCCCACTCGCGCAGAGGGGCGGCGTCCAGCCGGCCGCCGCCGCGGCTCGCCTCGCAGAGAAGGGCCGCCGCGAGGAGCAGCCCGGAGCGGCCGAGGGTGAGGTCGAGCTCGGAATTGGCGGTATCGGGGCCGGCTTCCGAAGGAGCGGCCAGCAAGGCGCCGATCGCCTCCCGCCAGGCCGTGGCGTCGTCGCGCGCCTGGGCGAGCAGGGCGCGGACGCAGGCCACCCCGGCCGCGCCGTGGTAGACCGAGCCCGGTCCGACGGCAGCGGCGGTGATCTCCAGCGCCGCGCTGTAGAACCCCTCCTCCCCCGCCTCGTCACGGCGCGCCGCGGCCAGCACGGCCCAGTGGTCGGCGCGGGCGAGCAGGGCGGGATCCTCGCGGCCGAGGGCGACGCGGTAGAGGGCGTAGGCGATCCCGGCGGCGCCGTGCTCCAGCGAGAGGCGCGGCGGCTCCGGCAGGCCGTCCGGCCAGAACGGTCCGGCCGGGCCGTAGCGCTCCAGGGCGCTCTCCAGCAGCTCGCGCGCCCGGCCGAGGTCCGCGCGCTCGGAGCGGGCGGCGCGCGACCAGCGCGGCCCCGGGGCGGGAGCCGCCGTCTCGTCCAGGGCGGCGGCCAGCTCGGCGACCGAGGCGAACCTCTCCTCCGGCGGCTTGCGCAACGCGCGCCCCAGGACCGCCTCGACCTCGGGCCAGGGCTCCCCGCCGCTTTCGGCGAACGGCAGCGGCGGGTCCTCGGCGATCTGGCGCATCATCTCGTCGCGCTCCAGCGAGAAGTCGAGATAGTGCGAGCCGTTGAGCAGCAGGTAGAGCAGCGTCGCCAGGCTGTACTGCTCGCCGGCCGCCGAGGGGGCGGGGGGCGAGGTTCCGGAACGCAGGGCGAGGGCGCATTCCGGCTCGAAGAAGAAGCCGACGCCGGCCCGCCCGCGCGGCCCCGTCGCCGCCCCGGGGGCGCCGTCCAGCCGGCGCGCGCCGGCGAAGTCGACCAGGCGCACGCCGCCGTCCGCCCCCACCAGGACGTTGCGGCCGTGAACGTCGCCGTGGATCACGCCGCGCCCGTGGAGGGCGGCGTAGGCGGCGGCGAGGGAGCGCGCGAGGGCGAGGAGGCCGGGGCGGTCGCCGGCCCGGCGCAGCTCGGCGGCGGCGGTCCCGGCGTCGGTGCCGGGCAGCCACTCGACGGCGAGCCAGCGCCGGCCGCCCTCGCCGCTTCTCGGCTCGATCTCCCCCTGGTCCAGGAGCCGCGGCGCCCCCTGGCCGGCCAGGTGGGTGAGGACGGCCGCCTCCCAGGGCCAGCCGTCGCCGCCGCTGCCGGGCCGGCGCTCGACTTTCAAGGCGGCGAACCCCGCGGTCCCGGTGCAGCGGGCCTGGAGCACGTCGCCGTCCTCCATGGGGCGGACGGTTCCCAGCACCACGAAGGAGCCGATCCGGTCGCCCGGCGCGAAGGAGGGGTGCAGGCCGGCGCTCTCCTGCGAGCCCGCCTCCACCAGGAAGCCGAGGGCGAGGAGGTTTTCGAGGAGCGGAAAGGCCTCGTTGAGGGTGGCCTCGGGGTCGAGATCCTGCGCGCGGCTCAGCCGGATCACCGCCTCGACCACCGTGCTCGGCGAGCGGAATTCGGCGACCAGCGCCGCCGAGAGGGCGTCGAGCACCCGCGAGGGGGAGCGCAGCCCGGGGCGGGTCAGGGTGAAGTCGCCGTCTTCCGAGGCGATGCGGTCGCGGACGCCCTCCGGCAACTCGGCCACCGGGAGGAGATGGGCGTCGGCCGGCAGCACCAGGGGATCGGTGATCGCCATGCGGGTCAGGCCTGCCATCCGAGGCCGGAGCCGGGGGTCCAGGTCTCGGTGCTCACCCCTTCGAGCCGGAGGCGCTCGAGGGCGATCTGCCAGGGCTCGGCCGCGGTCGCTTCGGCGGTTGGTCCGGCGATCGATCCGGCGGTGGGGCCGGAGGCGCGGGCGGCGCGGGCGGCGAGCAGGGCGCGGGCCAGGCGGTGGGTCAGCCAGAGCCGCCAGCTCTCCCGCCCGCCGGCCAGCGGGCGCTCGGAGGCGGGGGGGTCCACCCCCCAGGAGAGCAGGCCGTCCCCGCCGGCCTCGGCGGTGAACGGCACGCCGTGGACCGCGATGCCGGAGAGCCGCCCGGCGAGGCAGCCGGCCGCCTCGGCCAGCCGCTCGAAGCTGGGGAAGTACGCGACCAGCTTGTCCGGCCGCAGCAGCCCGGCGGCGTCGCTCCCCACCTTGACCTGCCAGGAGCGGGCCGCGGCGAGCGCTTCGAGGACGGCCGCGAAGCATTCCGGCAGCGCCTCCGGGGTGGGACTGATGTAGAGCTTCCAGGTCGGGGCGGCGGCGCCGGGGACCTCTCCCCCACCGATAGAGGCTACGGACTGCCAGCTCAGCCAGCCGCCGGCGCGGGGGGCCTGCTGCTCCACCCAGCCGCTCAGGGCGCGGCGGGCGGCGCCGCCGTCCCCCAGCCCGAGGTAGGCCCGCACCGCCTCGGGCGAGGGGAGGCGCCGTTTCCAGCCCGGCGTGAGCGGGCGGCGGTGAAAGCCATAGAGGCGATAGGAGAGAGCCAGGGGATCTTCGAGGGCGAGCGCCTGGGCGTGGCGCAGGGCGTCGATCGACAGCCCGGCGAGGCGGCCGCGGCCGGCGCCGGGCGCCGGGTTGCCGCGCTCGGCACGCAGGCGGTCGAGGGCGGTGGCGCCGGAGAGGAAGGCGCCGCCGTGCTCGACTTCCAGAACGCCTTCGGCCACCAGGCGGAAGATCGCCCGCCCGGCGCTCTCGCCGAAGGCGGCGCGCACGTAGGCCGGCAGCGGCCCGGGCTCACGCAGCGTCAGGAAGAGCAGCGCCGTCTCGCGATCGACCGATTTGAGGCCGAGCCCGGGGGCGCCCGGGCGCAGCACGCCGTAGAGCTCGGGATCGTGCTCCAGGCCGGCGAGGGCCCGCCGCTCTTCGGGCGGCAACCGGTCGAAAAGGACCAGCTCGTAGCCTGGATTGGCCCGGAAGGGCCGGCCGGAGAGGTCGTGGAGACGAGCCGTAGAGAGTTCCACGTCCGGCCCTCCTTCTTTCAGTATTTTTGCGCATTGACCCGGCCCGCGGCAATCGTCTCGGGGTGGCGGCTCTGGAGACCGCGGGCCGGGAAGCCGGTCAGACGTTGCGCTGGAGTGCCTCGCGGAGCTGCTGATGCAGGGCGGCGAGGTACATCTCGTTGGCCTTGGTGGGGCGGTTGGGGGGCAGCGGCAGCGAGTTGCGGCAGTCCGGCGGCGCGCCCGGGGGGACCTTGCGGTCGTCGTCCGGAACCAGCGGCTCCTCGCGGCGGCCCGTATCGGTCGTCGCCGAGATGGGACCGCAGGTGAGCTCCCAGGGGTGGATCTCGCCGGGCACGACGTTCATCATCAGGTCACGAAACTCAAACATGCGTTTCTCCCTCCGACAGGGGCCCCCGCACGCGGGCTGCGGCGGCTGGCTGGTAGTTCGTTCCAACGGTGAAAGAAGTATATATCCGACTACCGTCCGGCCGGCGCCTCCGGCTTGAAGTCCAGCATGTGGATGTCCCCTTCGTTCTTGGCGCGGACCACGCAGAACTCCAGGCCCCGGCGGCCCGGGCTGATCAGGGTGAAACGGTAGTTGGCGGGCGGGGCGAGGACCTCCCAGGTGCGTTTGGTGACCGCGTCGAGCCCGAAGATCTTGCCGTCCTGGAGGAAGAGCAGGGTGCGGCTGTCCCCCAGCCAGACCGGGCTCTCGCCGCTCTGGGTGAGGCGTTCGTAGCGCTGCTCGGGGAAGGAGTAGACGACGATCCCGGGCTCCCCGGTCTGGCCGGCCAGCCACCGGCCGTCGGGCGACCAGGAGCTGGGGCCGAAGCGCGGCGCCGGGCCGGAGCGCACCGGCAGCGGCTGGGGGAGACGGCGCTCCAGCGGCTGGGTGAGGTCGAACAGGACCGTCTCCTTGAAGTCCACATTGGAGGCGATGCGGTCCCCCCGCGGCGACCAGACGGAGGCGTAGAGCGGGCCGGCGGCGCGGGCGACCGGCTGCAGGTCGCTGCCGTCGGGGCGGATGGTCCAGGCCTCGTACTGCCTCTTGGGGGTGCGATCGGTGTAGAAGAGGATCCGCTTGCCGTCCGGCGACCAGCGCGGGAAGCGGTCCTTGGCGGGATCGTCGGTGAGCTGCCGGCGCTTGCCGTCGGCCTGGAGGACGGAGAGGTCCTCCTGGACTCCCGAGGTGTCGAAGACGATCTCGCGGTCGTCCGGCGAGAAGTCGCCCGAGCGGACCTCGTCGGAGGTCGCGGTGAGCGGGACGAGGTCGAGCACCTTCTTCTGCACCGAATCGAGCTCGCCGCGGAAGAGGTTGGATTCGCGGTCCTGGGTGGCGAAGAGGATCCGCCCCCGCTTGTCGAGGCTCATCAGGCTGACCGGCTGGGTCGACTTGGTGACCGACTCGGGCTCGCCGAGGACGCGGCCGCTCCGTTCGTCGATCCGTACGCGCCAGAGATTCATGCCGCCGTTGCGGTCACTCGCGAAGTAGAGGTAGTGCCCCTGCGGCGACCAGACCGGGTCCCAGTTGAGGGACGTGTCGTCGTCCGCGGTCACCCGCACCGGCTCGCCGCCTTCGGCGGGGATGGTCCAGATGACGCGCTGGCTCTTGAGCAGCCCCCAGTAGGCGATGCGCAGGCCGTTCGGCGACCAGCTCGGCTGCACCGCATCGGTGCCGGTCTCCAGAGGGTGCATCTCGCCGGTCGCGACGTCGATGCGGACGAGATGGCTCAGGTCGGAGCGCGAGGCCGGGGTGTCGCCGGGCCCGGTGGCGAAGACGATCTCCTTGCCGTCGGGGGACCAGGCCGGGTTGAAGCCCTCCTTGCTGAGTCGGCGGGGGGACTCCCCCGTGGCTCCCATGAGGAAGATGCCACCATTATTGCCGCCATCATTGCGCTCGGAGCGGAAGGCGATCTGGCGGCCGTCCGGCGAGTAGGCCGGCTGAGTGTCGGCGAAATCGGAGTGGCCGATCGCGAAGGGGGTGCCCCCGTCCACCCTCTGGTAATAGATATCGACGTCGGCGCCATTGGCCTTGGTGTAGACGAAGGTGTCCCCCTGAGGCGAGAAGCTGGGCGAGGACTCGCTGCCGCCGAGGTCGGTCAGCTTGCGGATCTCATTGGGGAGCGGCTCGCTCTCGCCTCCCCCGCCGCCCAGGCGGTAGGCCAGGAAGCCGCCGGCCGCCAGCGCCAGGGCGAGGCCGCCGGCGAGCGCCGGGCGCGCCCAGGGGCGGCGCGGCGGCCGGGCCCGCAGCGAGCGGGTCACCGGGCCCGAGACCGGGCCGCGGAACGCCTGCAGATCGGCCACCACCTCGGCCATGGTGGCGGGCCGGCGGTCGGGGTCCTTCTCCATCATGCGGCGCACGATGGCTTCGAGGTCGGGCGGCACCTCGGGACGCAGGCGGGAGAGCGGCTCGGGCTCCTCGTGCAGCAGCGAATAGAGGATGGCCTGGTCGCGCTCGCCGCGGAACGGCCGCCGCCCGGACAGCATCTCGTAGAGCACCACGCCGAGCGCCCAGATGTCGGTGCGGGCGTCCACGTCGTCGGTGCGGGCCTGCTCGGGGGACATGTAGGCCGGCGTGCCGAGCGAGGTGCCGGAGCGGGTGAGGGCGGCGGCGCCGATCAGCTTGGCGAGGCCGAAGTCGAGGATCTTGACCACCTCGTCGCTGGTGATCATCAGGTTGGCCGGCTTGATGTCGCGGTGGACGATGCCCTGGCGGTGGGCCTTGGCGAGGCCGCGCGCGATCTGGAGGGCGATCTCGACCGCCTCGTCGATGCCGAGCGGGCCGCGTTTCAAGCGGGTGCGCAGGGTCTCGCCGTCGTAGCACGCCATGGCCAGGTAGAGGCGGCCGTCCTCGGCCTCCCCCACCTCGTGGATGGTGCAGACGTTGGGATGGTCGAGGGCCGAGGCGACCCGCGCCTCCTGGAAGAAACGCGCCTTGACCTCGGGGTCGCGCGATATCTCGGAAGGCAGAAATTTGAGGGCGACCAGCCGTTCGAGCCGGGTGTCCTCGGCCCGGTAGACCACCCCCATGCCGCCGCCGCCGAGCTGCTCCAGCACCTGGTAGTGGCCCACTACCCGGCCGCCGAGCTGCGCCGCCGACCCCGACGCCACCTTGGGCTGGGTGGTGCCGCGCGAGCCGGGCGAGCGGACCTCGACCACGGTGGCGTCGGCCTGCTGGATGGCGAGCAGGTCGCGCCGCAGCTCCTCCATGTCGGTGTAGCGGTCGTGCGAGGGTTTGGCCAGGCAGCGGTCGATCACCCGCTGCAGAGCCGGCGGCAACCCCGGGCGGACGGTTTCCAGGGGCGGCGGGTCGCTGCGCAGGATGGCGTCGATCACGGCGCCGTCGTGCTCCCCCTGGAAGGGGACCTCGCCGGTCAGCATCTCGTAGATCACCACGCCGAGCGACCAGATGTCGGAGCGCGCGTCCACCGGCTCGGAGCGGAACACCTCGGGGGCCATGTAGGCGGCGGTGCCGACCGCGGCGCCGGGGCGGGTGAGGCGGGTCTGTCCTTCGAGGTGGGCGATGCCGAAGTCGACGATCCTGACCTGCCCGCCGGGGGTGACCATCAGGTTGGCCGGCTTGACGTCGCGGTGGACGATGCCGCGCTCGTGGGCCCGGGCGAGACCGGCGGCGACCTGGACGGCGAGGTCGACCGCCTCGTCGGGAGGGAGGGGGCCGCGGGCGATGTGGCGCTTGAGAGTCTCCCCCTCGCAGAAGGCCATGGCGATGAACAGCCGGCCGTCGTCGCTCTCGTCGATCTCGTAGATCGTGCAGATGCCGGAGTGGTCGAGGGCCGAGGCGGCGCGGGCCTCGCGCAGGAAGCGGCGGCGGTCGGCCTCGTTCTCACCGCGCTGGGCGGCGAGGAACTTGAGGGCGACGGGGCGGCCGAGCTTGAGGTCCTCGGCCTTGTACACGACTCCCATGCCGCCTCCGCCGAGGCGTTCGAGGATCCGGTAGCGGGAGACGGTGCTGCCGATCAAAACAGATGGGCCAGTCCTTGGGGAGGCTATGGGAGTGCGAGTCTACACCATCGCGGTTACCAGCGGACTGGAAATGACCCGGCGCGGAGAGTGCCTCCGCGCCGGAGGATGGGGGTCAGGACCCGGCCAGGGCCTGGCGGAGTTGGAGCCGCAGGGCGTCCAGGCCGGCGGGGGACGACACGCCGACCTTTTCTTCGTGCCCACGCAGGGCGGCCGGGAAGTTCGACGGAAATACGCAGGAGCACGGCTTGGTCGTCGTCTGTGTCTCCTGATCGATACTCATCGCGAGATCGCGAAAATGAAACGACATTTCACACCTCCTGAGCTTACAGCGCTGTCATTAGCCGGCATCAGGGATTGATGGCCCGGCCCTTTAAGAGTTGCCGCCGACCGCGAATCTTTGACAACCAAGACAAAGAGACGGACCGGCGCCCTCTCTTTTCTCTAACGGGCGGAAAAGAGACAGATGTCGCCCTGGCGGACGACGCGCACCACATAGAGCTGCCGCTCATCCCGGCTGAGGCTCGCCTGCTGGAAGGTGGAGTTGAAGGGCGCGCCGAGAATGTCCCGCACCTTCCCCGTCCCCAGATCCAGGATCCTGAGCCGGGCGTCCTGCCGGATCAGGAGCGTCCGGTTGTCGCGCAGCCAGACCGGTCCGACGCCGATCTTGCCGAAGTGGGTAACGCTGCCGGTGCCCACATCGTACAGCACGAGGCCTTCCAGGTTCTCTCCCGCGATCCGCCGGCCGTCCGGCGACCAAGCGCCGGGCGCGAAGCTGACCCCCGCGCCCCCGAGCGGCTTCACGCGGTCCTTGCGGGCGGCGTCGGGCAGGGTGAGGTCCACCAGGACGGGACGGGCCGAGTTTTCGACGCTGGCGGCCAGCCGCTGGCCGTCGGGCGCCCAGGCCATGCTGTTGACGTCCCCCTCGACGTACGTGAGCTGGCGCAGGCCGGTGCCGTCCGGGCGAATCTCCCAGAGCTGGTAGGTATCGCCGCCGCGTTCCGAGTAGAACACGATGCGCGAGCCGTCCGGCGACCAGCGCGGCAGGCGGTCCTTGAACGGGTCGTCGGTGAGCTGGCGGTCCTCCCGGCCGTCCGTCCGGACCAGGAAGAGGTCCTCCTGGGGGCCCGCGGTGTCGAAGGCGAACCAGCGGCCGTCCGGCGACACCTCGCCGGCGCGCACCGACCGCAATCCCGGCGCCACCGGCTCCAGGGCCCCGTTCACCCGCAAGGTGGCGGGGTCGAAGGACGCCCTCTCCAGCGTCGCCTTGCTCTCGTTGGTGGCATAGAGCAGGCGGCTGCCGTCGGCCGAGAAGCTGAGCCAGCCGACCGAGGGCGACGGCGTGGTGATCGGCTGGGGGTCGCCCGCGGCGCGCCCGGTGTCCGGATCGACCGCCATCCGCCACAGGTTCATGCTGCCGTTCTGGTCGCTGACGAAATAGAGGAAGCGGCTGTCCGGCGACCAGACCGGGTTCCAGTTGATGTGGTCGTCGTCGAGGACCACCTGGGGCTTTCCCCCGCGGGCCGCCACGGTCCACAGGACGCGCCGCGACTCCTCGATCCCCCAGAAGGCGATCCAGCGGCCATCCGGCGACCAGCTCGGCTGGATCCCCGCGGTCAACGGGCGGCTCCGGCCGGTCGCCACCTCGACCACCCGGAGCTCGCTGACCGGGTTGAGCCAGAGCTCGGGATCGTCGGTCCATTCGGTGGCGTAGACGATCTCGCGGGCGTCCGGCGACCAGGCCGGGGTGTAGCCCTCGTTCGTCAGCCGGTGCACGCCGCCGCCGTCGCGGTTCATGAGGAAGAGGCCGCCCCCCTGCCGTTCGGAGCGGAAGACCAGGCGGTCGCCCTGCGGCGCGAAGACGGGCTGCGTGTCGTCGCCCGGCGAGTCGCCGGTGAGGTTGACGGGCCGGGCGCCGTCTTCCGCCACCTGCAGGAAGACGTCGAAGTCGCTGCCGTCCGCCTTGACGTAGACGAACGAGGCGCCGTCCGGCGCCAGGCTGGGGTACATCTCCCGCCCTTCGAGGTTGGTGAGGCGGTTGAACCGGGCGCCCACGAAAGGGTTGGCGTCGGAGTCGCCGGGCAGGAAGCGGGCCAGGAAGAGGCCTCCGAGCGCCACCAGGGCGACGGCGAGAACGACGGCCCACAACCGGCGCGGGTCGCGGGCCGGGCCGCCCCAGCCCGGCAGGGTCGGCGCGAAGTAGGCGCCGGAGGCCTCGCCGAACAGGCGGCGCAGGTCGGCGAAGACCTCGTCGGCCGAGGCGTAGCGCGCCGCGGGATCCTTGGCGAGGAGGCGCTGGACGATGCGGTCGAGCTCCGGCGGCACGTCGGGGCGCAGGCGCGCCAGCGGCTCGGGCGCCTCGTGGAGCAGGGCGTAGATCACCGCCTGCTCCTGGTCCCCCCGGAAGGGGCGGCGGCCGGCCAACATTTCATAGAGGACGACGCCGAGCGCCCACAGGTCGGAGCGCGGCCCGACCTCGCCGCCCGCCGCCTGCTCGGGCGACATGTAGGCCGGGGTGCCGATGGCGGCGGCCCCCTCGGCCGCCACCCCGGCGTCGCTCGCCAGGGTGGCGATCCCGAAATCCAGGATCTTCAGGATGCCGTCGCCGGTGATCATCAGGTTGGCCGGCTTGATGTCCTGGTGGACGATGCCGCGGCGGTGGACGCGGGCGAGCCCCTGCGCCATCTGGGTGGCGAGATCGACCGCCTCGAGAACCGGCAGCGGGCCGCGCTCCAGCCGCTTGCGCAGGGTCTCGCCGTCGTAGAGCGGCATGGCGAGAAAGAGCTGCCCTTCGGCGGTCTCCCCCACCTCGTAGATCGTGCAAAGGTTGGGGTGGTCGAGCCCCGAGGCGGTGCGGGCCTCCTGGAGGAAGCGCTCCTTGCCGCCGGGATCGAGGGTCAGGCGGCGCGGCAGGAACTTGAGCGCCGCCTTGCGCTGGAGGAGGGTGTCCTCGGCCTTGTACACCACTCCCATGCCGCCGCCCCCCAGGCGCTGGACGATCCGGTAGTGCGACACCGAGCGGTCGATGAGCGAAGGCTCGGGCCGCTGCTCGGAGGGCGCGGGCTCGGCCGCGGGCGGCGGGGAGGACTCGAAGGTGGGGGTCGCGGTCGGGGTCGCCTCCAGATCCGACACGGCGGAGCTCCAGCGCAGCGAGCAGAGCTCGATCCGCAACTCCTCGGTGTCGGCGAAGCGGTCGGCCGGATTCTTGGCCAGCAGCCGGGAGACGGTGCGGTCCAGGGCCGACGGCACGCCCGGGCGCAGCGACGCCATGGACGCCGGATTGCGGTTGAGGATCGAGTAGAGCAGCACCCGGTCCTCGCCGCGGAACGGCGGCCGGCCGGTGACCATCTCATAGAGCACGACGCCGATCGCCCAGAGGTCCATGCGCGGGTCGGCCGGGGTGCTGCGGAGCTGCTCGGGGGACATGTAGGCGGCCGTCCCCACCATCGAGCCGGCGCGGGTGAGACGGGTCTGGCCGGTCAGGTGGGCGATGCCGAAATCGACGATCTTGGCCTGCCCCTCGGGGGTGACGATGATGTTGGCCGGCTTGACGTCGCGGTGGACGATGCCGCGCTCGTGGGCCTTGCCGAGGCCCGCGGCGATCTGCACCGCGAGGTCTACGGCGAGCTCCAGCTCCAGGGGGCCGCGCTCCAGCTTGGCCTTGAGGGTCTCCCCCTCGCAGAAGGCCATGGCGATGAAGAGCTGGCCGTCGTCGCTCTCGTCGATCTCATAGACCGTGCAGAGGTTGGGATGCTCGATCGCCGAGGCGGCGCGGGCCTCGCGCAGGAAGCGCTGCACCTCTTCGTCCGGCTCGCCCGCCGGCGCCGCCGCCATCGACAGGAACTTGAGCGCCACGAAGCGCTGCAGGCGCAGATCCTGGGCCTTGTAGACCACACCTTTCCCGCCGCCTCCGAGGCGTTCGATGATGCGGTAGTGGGAGACGGTCGAGCCGAGCAACGGCGATCCTCGAAGGGCTGGCCGGCCCGGGGCGCGGGCACGGCATGGTCGGGAGCTGCCGCAACCGCCGGCGATGGTACGACTCGCTGGCCAACGTGGGCGGCAGTCTCTTTCTTCTCGACGAAGCAGTGTACCAGACCCCCCCAGGGGCCTTTGTTTTGAACCGATCGGCGCACCGCCTCACTCAGGGTGCTAGGATTTTTAGTGTTCGAGAAGGAGGATCTGATGACCGCCAGGCCCGTTTCGCCTCTCTCCCTCCGGCTCCTGCCGGTCCTGGCCTGCCTCCTGATCGGGGTGGGTCTGGCGCCCGCGATGCCCGCGACAGCCGCGACGGCCAAGGCGGCGGCCCCATCCGATCCCGAGACCTTCTTCGGCGCCTTCGACCTCAACATCGTCAACGTCGAGGTCTTCGTCACCGACAAGGGGGGCCGGTTCATCCCCGGCCTGACGAAGGACGACTTCGAGATCACCGAGGACGGCAAGCCGGTCGAGATCACCAACTTCTACGCCGCGACCGGCGCCGAGCCCGCCAGCCCTCCGGCCTCCTCGGAGAGCGCCGCGCCCCTCCCCGCCGAGCAGAGCCTCTCCCTCACCCTCTTCTTCGACAACCAGACCCTGATCCCGTCGGACCGCAACCGCGTCCTCCAGGAGCTGCGGACCTTCGTGCGCGACCGGCTCAAGCCGGGGGACCGGGTGATGGTGGTGAGCTATGACGGGCCGGGCCGGCTCAAGATCTGGCAGCCCGCCACCGGCGACAAGGCGGCCGTCCTCGCCGCGCTCGACGGCATCGCGGCCACCGCGGCGGGCGGCTTCGACCGGGTGGTCGAGCTGCGGCAGGCCCTCACCACCGTCTCCCAGGGGGACACCTTCGCCGAGGCGAGCGACGGCCCCACGGTGGGCGGCGGGCCGGAGCGGCAGGAGGCTTCGGCCGCCACCGCCGAGGCTTCCTACGAAGGGATCCGCCTCTACGCCGAGGCGCGCTATCAAGAGATCCGCAGCTCGCTCGCCACCCTGGGCCACTTCGTCGATGCCCTCTCCGGGCTGCCGGGGCGCAAGGCCGTGCTGTTCGTGAGCGGCGGCATGTCGCTGCGCCCCGCCCAGGCGCTGTTCGACGTCTACCAGTCCAAGTTCGGCAGCATCGCCCGCCGGGTCGGCATCCAGATCACCCTCGAAGCTTTCCAGACCGACACCACCACGCAGTTCCGGGAGATCGGCGAGCGGGCCAACGCCAACCGCATCACTTTCTACAGCCTCGGTCTGCCGAGCACCCCGACCCAGTCGGGCGACCTCCTCTGGTCGCGCTTCCAGGAGACCCTGGAGACGATGAACCTCACCCAGTCGCTCGTCCTGGTCACCGCTCCGACCGGCGGCCTCGCCGACTTCGACCCCAACCGCGCGTCGAGCCTGCTCGAGCGCATGCGCTACGACTTCGACCACTACTACTCCCTGGGGTACGCCGCGCCGCCGCGCCAGCGCGCCGGCAACCACCGGATCGAGGTGAAGGTGAAGCGGCCGGGGCTCAAGGCGCGCCACCGCGAGAGCTTCCACGACCGCTCCAGCCGGGACCGCCTGAACCACCAGACCATGGCCGCCCTCCTCTTCGAGGCGGGCAACGACAACCCGCTCGGCGTCGAGCTGCTGGTGGACGGCGAGCGTGCCGCCCCGCAGCCGGGGAAGCGCGAGGTCTCCCTGCTGGTGACCTTCCCGATGGCGAAGCTGGTCCTCCTCCCCCAGGACCAGTTCCACGAGGGGAAGGTGACGGTCATGGTGGGCGCCCGCGACGACCAGGGGCGGACCTCGGACCTGCTGCAGGTCAACGTGCCGGTGCGGGTGCCGAACGCCCAGATGTCCCAGGCCCAGGACCAGACGGTCGCCTATCGCGCCACCCTGTTGCTGCGCAACATCGCCCACACCCTGGTGGTCTCGGTGCGCGACGAGTACGGCAACGTCGATTCGACCATCACCGCGCCGTACGCCGCCGCGACCGCGTCGTCCACTCCCGGCCGATGATCCGCAGGAGATCCGCCATGCGACCGAGACCGAGCTTCCTCTTCGCCGTCCCGCTGCTGGCCTGCCTGCTGGCCGCCCCGGCGTCCGCGGCGCCCAAAAAGACGGCGCCGGCGGATGAGCCCTTCTTCGGATCGGTCGACGTCAACGTCGTCACCGTCGAGGTCTTCGTCACCGACAAGGACGGCAAGTTCGTCCCCGATCTCACCCAGGCGGACTTCGAGATCCGCGAGGACGGCAAGCCGGTCGAGATCACCAACTTCTTCGTCGCGAGCGGGGCACCGGCGGCAGGGCCGGAAGCGGCTCCCGGGGCTCCGGCCGCGCCCCTGCCTCCCGAGCAGCGCCTCTATCTGACGATCTTCTTCGACAACCAGACGCTCCAGCCGGCCGCGCGCAACCGCGTCCTGGCAAGCCTCAAGGACTTCGTGCGGACGCGGCTGGCGCCGGGCGACCAGGTCATGGTGGTGAGCTACGACGGGCCGGGCTCGATGAAGGTCCGCCAGGCCTCGACCGACTCGCCGGGCGCCGTCACCGCCGTCCTCGACGAGGTCGCGACCGCCCCGGCCCTGGGCATCGACCGCCAGGTCGACTTGCGGATCCTGCTGCGCCAGATCGAGAACGCCTCGACTCCGAATCCGCGCAGCCGCAATCAGTCGGACGCCCTGGCCCAGGCGGACACGCTCTACGCCGGGATCCGGCTTTACGGCGAGCAGCGCTACCAGGAGATCCGCCACTCGCTCAAGGCTCTCGGCGGCTTCGTCGACGCGCTGGCCGGCCTCCCCGGGCGCAAGGCGGTGCTCTACGTCAGCGGCGGCATGTCGCTGCGCCCGGCCGAGACCCTGTTCCAGGCCTGGCAGCTCCGCTTCGGCTCGATCGTCCGCCTGACCAACTTCGCCAGCCCGCTCGCGGGGTTCCAGACCGACACCACGACCCTCTTCCGGGAGATCGGCGAGCGCGCCAACGCCAACCGGGTGACCTTCTACAGCCTGGGGTTGCCGGTCGTCGAGTCGGCCTCGACGGCGGAGTCGAGCGGCTCCGAGGTGTGGACCCGCGACCAGGAGAACCGGGAGATCCTGGGGCTCACGCAGTCCCTCCTCCTGGTCGCCGCGCCGACCGGCGGCCAGGCCGCCATCGATCCCAACAAGCCCGAGGTCCTGCTCGGCCAGATGCGCTACGACTTCGACCACTACTACTCGCTGGGCTACGCGCCGGCCGACCGCAAAAAGCCCGGGAACCACAAGATCGAGGTGAAGGTGACGCGGCCCGGCCTCCAGGTGCGCCACCGCGAGGGGTACCGTGACCGCACCACCCGCGACCGCCTCAACCAGCAGACCATGGCCGCCCTCCTCTTCGGCACCGGGGTGGAGAACCCCCTCGACGTCGAGGTCCGCTTCGAGGGGGAACGCGCCGCCCGCAAGAACAAGAAGGAGCGCGAGGTCTCGCTGCTGGTGATCTTCCCGATGGCGAAGCTGGTGCTGCTGCCGCAGGACCGGGTGCACGAGGGGCGGGTGACCGTGCTGCTGGGGACGCGCGACGGCGAGGGGCGCACCTCGGACATCACCCAGATCGACGTCCCGGTGCGGGTTCCCGACGCCCAGCTCAGCGCCGCCATGGGGCAGTCGGTGGCCTACCGCGCCACTCTGTTGATGCGCCCCGGCCCGCACACCCTGGTGGTCGGGGTGCGCGACGAATACGGCAACGTCAACTCGACGGTGACGATCCCCTACGCCGGTCCCGCCGAGTCGGCGAAGCCGGCGCGGCGGGGCCGCTGAGGAGAACAGGCTGAGGAGAACAGGATGACGCGCCGCCATTCGCACCGGATCGCGGCGGTCTGCGCTCTGGCCAGCTCGCTCCTTGCCGCCACCGCCGGCCAGGCCGCACCCCGGAAGCAGGCGCAGGCGGACGAGCCCTTCTTCGGCTCGGTCGACGTCAACGTCGTCAATGTCGAGGTCTTCGTCACCGACAAGGCCGGCCGCTTCGTGCCCGGCCTGACGCGGGACGACTTCGAGATCTTCGAAGACGGCAAGCCGGTCGAGCTCACCAACTTCTATGTCGCGGACTCCCCTGCCCCGGATCCGGCAAACCCGCCGGCGGGCGGGAACGCCGCGGCTCCGTCCGCCGCTCCGTCAGCCATGGCGGCCGTCCCCGAGGAGCAGCGCCTCACTCTCACGGTGTTCCTCGACAACCAGAGCCTCACCGCCGTGCAGCGCAACCGCATGGTCGAGCCGCTCCAGGAGCTGATCCAGAAGCGGCTCGGGCCGGGCGACCAGCTCATGGTGGTGAGCTACGAGGGCTCGGGAGACGTGCTGGTGCGCCAGGCCATGACCGGGGACCGGGCGGCGGTGGCCGCCGCCCTCGACAAGGTGGCCCACGGCTCGGCCCTCGGCTCCTCGCGCCAGCTCGAAGTCCGCGAGATCCTCCGCCAGATGGAGACGAGGAGCTCGGACGAGAGCGCGGACGCTTCCCTGACCTACGGCATGATCCGCACCTACGCCGAGCGGCGCACCGCCGAGACCCGGCGCTCCCTCGAAGCCCTCGGGAAGCTCCTCGACGCCCTGGCCGGCCTGCCCGGCAGAAAGGCGCTGCTCTACGTGAGCGGCGGCCTATCGCTGCGGCCCGCCCAGGCCCTGCTCGCCGCCTGGAGCCAGCGCTATGGGGGCAACACCACGCTCGAAGGCTTCGAGACCGACGTGTCCGCGCTCTTCCGCTCGGTCGGCGAGCGGGCCAACGCCAACCGCATCACCTTCTACACCCTGGCGCTCCCCAACGTGTTCTCCGGCCGGTCGGCGGCGACCGCCGACTCCGACTGGAAGGGGGAGCACGAGACGGTGGAGACGGTCAACGTCACCCAGTCCCTGCAGCTCGTCACCGCCCCGACCGGCGGCCTGATCTCCCTCGACCCCAGCACGCCGCGGGTCCTGCTCGACCAGATGCTCTACGACTTCGACCACTACTATTCGCTCGGCTACGCCCCGGCGGCGGGACGGCCGCCCGGCGACCACCGCCTCCAGATCAAGGTGAAGCGCCCGGGCCTCAAGGTGCGCCACCGCGGCAGCTTCACCGACCGCTCGGTCGACGACCGCCTGGTCCACCAGAGCCTGGCGGCCCTGATGCTCGGGGCGAAGAACCAGAACCCGCTCGACGTGCGGGTGCGTTTCGAGGGGGAGCGGCCCGGCAAGAAAGGCCGGCGGGAGGTCTCGATGGTGGTGATGTTCCCGCTCTCCAAGGTGGCGCTCCTGCCGCAGGGCGAGACGCATCAGGGACGGGTCTCCCTGCTCGTCGGGGCGCGCGACACGAAAGGCCGCACCTCGGGCGTGACCCGTCTCGTGCTCCCGGTCCGCATCGCCGATTCGACCCTGCCCGGGGCGCTCAAGTCCGTTGCCGCCTACCGCGCCCGGGTCGAGATCGGCGACGGCCCCCACCGCATCGTCATCAGCCTGCGGGACGAGTACGGCAACGTCAGCTCGGTGGTGACCGTCCCCTACGGCACCGGGGCGGCGGCCGCGAAATCGGGCCGGTAGCTCAGGTCTCCGGGGCCTAGGCATCAACCCAAGTCGTAAGCGCGGGAGGGGGCGGTGAGGCCCACCCCGGATCCCCAACGCCAGCCATTTGCACCAAAATAGTCCATCCTGGAGCCCGGCAGAGTTTTTCTGATGCAGAGCATCGTTCTTTTGCATCAGGCCCATTCTGCCCGGGGACTCGGCAGGCTTGTTTTGCTGCAAAGCACCCCTCCTGAACAAGCGGGAAGGCTTTGCCGGCCGCCGGGAACAGTTCTCCTGCTGCAAAGCACCCTTCGCCAGCTCCTGAGCAGAGCTTTTTTGATGCAAAGCATCAGATCTCTGCTGCAAAAGAGACTCTGCCGAGTCACCGGCGAAAGGTTCTGTGATGCAAAACAAGGCTTCCGAGTCTCCAGCCTCTCTTGCCGGGTGCCGGGAGAAGTCTGCCGGGGTCTTCGCGAAGACTGCCGAGGTCCTCGCGCAGACTGCCGGAGCTCCGGCCAGGGCTTCCGGCACCCTGGACAAGGCATCTGCCCTCCCCGGCAAAGGTTCCGAGGTGCCGGATGGAGGTGCCGGCATACCGGCACGGCCGCTCAGATCACCCGGTCATTGCCGCCGTCGACCGGGATCTGCGCCCCCGTGGTCTTCGCGAACAGATCGGTGCAGAGCGCCGCGGCCAGGGCGCCGACGTCGGCGGCGGTGACGTCGGTGCGCAGGAGGTTGCGGCGCTTGTACTGCTCGACCGTCATGCCGTAGTGCGCGGCGCGCTGGGCCAGCACCTCGGGCGTCCAGGCGCCGGTGTCGAACACCGCGTCGGGATGGAGGATGTTGACCCGGATGCCGTGCTGGGCCAGCTCCAGGGCCGCCACCCGGCCGAGCTGGGTGAGGGCCGCCTTGGAGGCCGAGTAGGCCGCCGCGCCGGGCCCCGGCGCCGGCACGTTCTTCGACCCCACCAGCACCACCGAGCGGCCGCCGCTCCCCGGGGGGGAGAGCTTGAGCAGGGGGATCGCCTCGCGCAGCAGGGCGAGATGGGAGCCGGCGTTGAGGTCCATGACCCAGCGCCAGGAGGCGTCGTCCAGCTCCTCCACCGGCACGCCGGAATGGAAGGCGCCGACGTTGCTGATCAGGATGTCGAGGCCGCCGAAGCGCTGGACCGCCTCGGCGAGGCCGCCGCGCAGGGCCTCGGGGTCGGTGACGTCGCCGGTCAGGCCGAGGTAGCCCGGCGCCTCCGGGGTCGGCTCGAGATCGACGCCCACCACCGCCGCCCCCTGCGCCCGCAGGGCCGCGGCGCAGGCCTTGCCGATACCGCTCGCGGCACCGGTGACCAGGGCGACGCGGCCGGCCAGGGCCGCCGGCTTCGGCAGGCGCCGCAGCTTGGCCTGCTCCAGGTCCCAGTACTCCACCTCGAAGAGGTCGGCGGGGGGCAGCGGCCGGAAGCCGCCCAGCGCCTCGGCCGCGGTCACCGCCTCCATCGTGTGCTGGTAGATGTCGAGGACCACCGCCGCGTCGGCCGGGGTGGCGCCCGCCGCGAAGACACCGGCGCCCGGCGCCACGATCACCCGCGGCGCCGGGTCGAGCATGGTGAGCGGGCGGCCGGCGGCGTGCTTCGCGAAGTAGCGGCGGTAGGCCTCGGCGTAGGTCTCCAGGGCCTCCGCGGTCTCCGTCGGGGCCCCGGGGTGCGGCACGAAGGCGGCGATCCGCTTCGTGCGGATCACGTGGTCGGGGGTGAGGGTGCCGCGCGACACGAGGTCCGCGGCCCCCGGCCGGGCGGCGAATTCGCGGGCCTCCGGACGGTTGTCGAGGCGCAGGATCATCGGCCGGCCGGCGAGGCGGGACAGCTCGGCGCGCAGACGGGCGATGTCGGCGGGCGCCCACTCCGGCGTCTCCGGCCCGGCGGCGCCGGCGACCTCGACCCGCGGGGCGCTCCCGATCCGCCCCGCCCGCTCGGCCGCGGCCACGCAGTCGATCATCCGCTCGTAGGCGGTGCGGGCGTCGTCGGCGAAGGTGAAGACGCCATGGTTGAGCAGGATCAGACCGACCGGCTCGCGGCCGGCGGCGAGGGCCTCGTCCCACAGCCGGCGGCAGAGCCGGGCGAGGTCGTACCCCGGCTTGACGTAGGGCACGTAGAGATAACCGTCGCCGAACACCTCCTCGGCCCGGCGCGGGCCGTCCGGGGTCTGGATCAGCGCCAGCACCGCGTCGGCGTGGGTGTGATCGATGAACCGGGCCGGCAGGTAGGCGTGGAGCAGCGTCTCCACCGACGGGGTGGGCGCGTCGGGGTCGAGGCGGAAGCGGCGCAGCTCGCGGACCATGTCCTCGTCGCTCAGCGTCTCGAGGTCGAGCAGGGCCCGTAGCGGCGCCAGCTCCAGCGGGGTGAAGCCGGCGGCGTCGATCGCCCCCAGATCCGAGCCGCTCCCCTTGACGTAGATCATCGGGAGGCGGTTGCCCAGCAGGTCGAGGCGCTCCGACTTGACCGAGGTGTTGCCGCCGCCATGCAGCACGAGCGACGAGTTCTGGCCGAGGAGGCGGGAGGTGTAGACCCGCAGGCCGAGGGCGGGGTCGGCGGTGGAGCCGGCCCAGCGCTCCGCCTCGGCGTCGTTCCAGAGGCTGCGGGCGGGCTCGAAGACGGTGGCCTGGCGATCGATTTGGCGGCTCATGACGGGCGCCTATTCTTCCGGACCCCCGCCGGGAAAGCAACGTGGTAGCATGAACAGTCCAGACCGGCGCCCCTGGCGCGGAGGCAAAGATGTTCCGGACCCCCTCCTCCCGCTCATTCACGGCTCTCCTCACGGCGGCCGCTCTGCTCGGATCTCTCCAACCCGCCGCCGCGCAGCGGATCGTCCAGGCGGAAGAGCCCACCTTCTTCGAGATCGTCGAGGTCAACGTCGTCAACGTCGAGGTCTTCGTGACCGACGACCGCGGGCGCTTCGTGCCCGGCCTGACCGGCGACGACTTCATCGTGAAGGAAGACGGGAAGCCGGTGGAGATCACCAACTTCTATGCCGCCGGCGCCGCGGCCGGGGCCACCGCGACGGCCGCCGTCTCCGCCGCCGCCCCGGCGCCGGTGGCCCCGGCGTTCGCCGACGACCTGCCGGTGCCGGAAGAGCAGCGCCTCTTCCTGGTGCTGTTCATCGACAACCAGAACCTCTTCCCCACCGACCGCAACCGGCTGGTCCACTCGATCGAGGCGTTCCTCGGCAAGCACCCCCTGCGGCCCGAGGACCGGCTCATCCTGGTGAGCTATGACGGCCCCGGCTCGCTGCGCGTCCACCAGCCGCCGACGCGGGATCTCAGCTCGGTGCTCGCTTCGCTGCAGCAGATCGCCCACGGCTCGGCCAACGGCCTCAACCGCAGCGCCGACCGCCGCCACATGCTCTACCAGCTCGACAAGGCGATCGCGCCGCCGGTGGTGCGCGACGACCTCCTGGAGGACATGGCGGAGGCCGACGCCCAGGCGACCTACGCCGGGATCCGCCTCTACGCCCAGAGCCGTCTGGACGAGACCCGCCGCACCGCCAGCGCGGTCGGCCAGTTCATCGACTCGCTGGGCGGCCTGCCCGGCCGCAAGGCCCTGCTCTACGTGAGCGGCGGCCTGTCGTTGCGCCCCGCGGAGGCCCTCTTCCAGGCCTGGGAGAACAAGTACGGCGGCGACTTCAACCGCGAGCACCAGATCGGCACGCCGGTCCAGGACACCTTCCAGTTCGACGCCACCCCCGTGCTCTCCGGCATGGCCGAGCGCGCCAATGCCAACCGGGTCACCCTCTACGCCCTCGGCGCCACCGAGGAGCTCGCCGCGAACACCGCCTCCAACCCGGGGAGCTCGGTCTGGAGCGCCGCCGAGGAGAGCGCCGAGAGCTTCAACCTGGCCAAGTCGCTCCACCTGCTTACCGGCCCGACCGGCGGCTTCGCCGCCGTGGACGCGGTCAGCTCCGAGTCCGCCCTCGCCAAGATCAGCCAGGATTTCGATTCCTACTACTCGATCGGCTACACGCCCCCGGCCGGCCGGACCAGCGAGTACCACCACATCGAGGTGAAGGCCAAGAATCCGAAGCTCAAGGTGCGCCACCGCGAGGCCCACCGCGACCGCACGGTCAGCCAGCGCATGAGCGACCGCACCCTCTCCGCCCTCTTCCTTGGAGGCGGCGACAACCCTCTCGCCGTCTCGCTGCTGTTCGAGGACGAGCTCGAGAGGAAGGGGGACGAGTACCTGGTCACCCTGATGGTCAAATTCCCGATGTCCAGCGTGGTCCTGCTGCCCAAGGAGCAGTACCACGAGGGGCGCGTCATGGTGTATCTCGGCGCCCGCGACACCCGGGGGCGGACCTCCACCATCACCCAGGTGGCGGTGCCCATCCGGGTCCCCGACGCGGAGCTGCTGACCGCCCTCGGCCAGACCGTGGCCTACCGAGCGAACCTTCTGCTCAAGGACGGCACTTATACAGTGGCTGTCGGCGTGCGCGACGAGCTCGGCAACGTCGGCTCGACCGTGACCGCCGCGTATACCCCTGGCCGGCCCGCCGAAACGAAGGCCGGCCGTTGACCTGGGCGGCGGGAGCTGTGCCCGCCCGCTGAGGCTTTACAGTCTTCTAAACTACATGCGCCACGTACAATCCGGGACTGACGGTGTAGCATTGCCATTCCGGCGTGTTAAGATGTCATTCCGACACGTACCAGGAGATGGTCATGAACCCAAACCGGTTGCAACGCCTCGCCTCCCTCTCGGCGCTGGTCATTCTGGCACTCCCGGCGCTCGCCGCCGCGGCTGAGCCCGCCAAACCCGCGCCGCCGCCGAGCTCCGACGACACCTTCTTCGAGGTGATGGAGGTCAACGTCGTCAACGTCGACGTCTACGTGACCGACCGTCAGGGCAAGCCCGTCAAGGGTCTGACCAAGGACGACTTCGTGGTCTACGAGGACGGCAAGCCGATCGAGATCAGTAACTTCTACGCCGCCGACGACCAGACCCTGACGGCGGAGGGAGCGACCGCCGAGCCCGGGGCCGCGGCGGCGCCGGCGGCGCGGCAGGTTCCGCCCGAGCAGCAGCTCCACCTGGCGATCTACATCGACAACCGCAACCTGACCCCGCGCGCCCGCAACGAGGCGCTCAAGGCGGTCCGCGGCTTCCTGGGCTCGCAGCCGCAGGCCGGGAACCAGCTCCTGGTGGTGACCTACAGCGGGCCGGGATCGCTGAACATCGAGCAGGCCGCGACCAGCGATCCGGGGGCGGTCATCCAGAAGCTCGAACAGGTGGCGACGAGCGCGGCGACCGGCAGCTTCGCCCAGATGGACCGCCAGTCGATCGTCCGCGACATCGAGCGCGCTCCCGACCCCAACTCCTCGGATCCGCGCACCGCGGACATGGGCCGGGAAGAGGCCCGCAACATCTTCAGCCAGATCCAGGTCTACGGCCAGCAGCGCTACAACGAGACCAAGGGGGGGCTGAACACCTTCGGGCAGTTCATCGACTCGTTGGCCGGGCTGCCGGGCCGCAAGGCGGTGCTCTACATCAGCGGCGGCGTCTCGATGCGGCCCGTGCAGGCGCTCTACGACAGCTGGTCCCTGCGGTACGGCTCCATCGAACAGGAGCTCGGCGTCGGCTCGGCCCGGCTGGAAGGCTTCTCCACCGACCTGACGACCCTGTACGGGAAGCTCGCCGCGCGCGCCAACGCGAGCCGCGTGACGCTCTACAGCCTGGGGACCTCCGAGGACATGAACGTGAACTCGGCGGAAAACGGCAGCACGGACTTCTGGGGGTCGGAGCAGGCGACCCAGGAGAGCTCGAATCGCGCCGAGTCGATGCTGCTCCTCGCCTCCAGCACCGGCGGCCTGGCCTCGGTCAACAGCGCCAACTACGGCGTCATGCTCGACCGGCTGCGCAGCGACATCGACTCCTACTACTCGCTGGGCTACTCCCCCTCCCAGCGCAAGACCGGCAAGGACCACAAGATCAAGGTCGAGACGCGCGACAAGTCCTACCGCCTGCGCTACCGCTCCTCCTACCGCGACCGCACCGCCCAGGAGCGCCTCGGCGAGCAGACCCTCTCCGCCCTGCTCATCGGGCAGCAGGACAATCCGCTGAACCTGGCCCTGGAGTTCGAGGGGGAGAGCCGCCCCAAGAAGGACCAGATGCAGGTCACCCTGCTGATCAAGTTCCCGATGGCCGGCCTGGTGCTGCTGCCGCAGGAGAACTTCCACGAGGGCCGGGTGACTCTCTTCGTCGGCGCCCGCGACCAGGAAGGGCGGGTCTCGGATCTCACCCAGATCGCCATCCCGATCCGCGTGCCGAACAGCGACGTGCTGACCGCCATGGGCCAGACCGTGGCCTACCGCACCAACCTGGTCCTGCGCGCGCAGGCCCACACCGTGGCCATCGGCATGCGCGACGAGCTCGGCAACGTCGGCTCCACCGTGACCGCCTCCTACACCCCGGGTCAGGCGCCGCCGGCGCAGTCCGCGAGCACCAGCCCCTAGACCGCCGCGCCAACGAGGAGAATGCCGCCGATGGATCGAGACGCCACGCCGACAAGCTCCCGCCGCGCCGCCGCCTGCTTCTGCCTGACCGCCCTGCTCGGATTGCCGGGCCTGGGGCACGGGCAGACGCCGGCGGCCCCGGCGCCCGGGCCGACGACCGCGCCGCCGGCCGCGGCCCCGCCCGTCGCCGCGGCTCCGGCCGCGCCCGTTGCGGCCGCCGAGACCGCGCCCGCGGCCCCCCAGACCCCGCCGTTGCGGATCTTCCGCACCGGCGGCCTGCGCATGGAGACCGCCGCCCTCCTGCTGAGCGGCCAGGAAGGCGGCCCGCTCCCGGTCGCCGTCCTCGCCTTCCCGCTGGAGCCCCAGGGGGAGCGGGTGCGCGTCGCCGTGCTGATCGAGGTGGACGGCTCGGCCCTGATCGACGAGCATGCCGGCGGGCTCCTCCACCTCGACATCTCGGCCTATGCCGTGGGGGACAACGGCAGCATCGCGGGGTCGTTCGCCGACACCCTGGAGGTCGATCCGGAACGGCTGGGCGAAGAGGTCGAGCGCAGCGGCTTCCAGTTCTTCGGAGAGCTCGCCCTGCTGCCCGGCCAGTATTCGATCCGGGCGCTGATCAAGAACCCCGACGGCGCCTCGCTCGGCCTGCGCAACCTCCCCCTGGTGGTCCCCGACCTCAAGAAGGCGGAGCGTTTCCTGCTGCCGCCGCTCTTCTACCAGGCCGAGGCCGGCACCTGGCTGGCGGTGCAGGCGGTCGAGAGCCGCGGCCGCACCTCCGCCGTGCAGGCGCTCGGCCGCGACACCCTGCCCGGAGCGCGCCCGATCCTCTCCCTCGGTCAGGAAACCCAGGCCATCGTGCCCGCCTTCTACCTCGGCGACCCCGCCGACCTGCGCATGGAGGTGCGGCGCGGCGGCGGCGGCACGGGGACGGGCACGCAGAGCGAGCTGGTCGCCGACCTGCCGCTCAAGGTGGTGGCGCGGCAGCCCGGCTCGCTGCCCGGCCTGGAGCTGGTCACGATCGCGTTCACCCCCTACAACCTCGATCCGGGCGGCTACACCCTGCGGCTCAAGGCGGCGGGCGAGGCCGAAGGGCGCCCCCCCGGCACCGCCGTGATCCTGGTCAACGGCGAGGTCGGCGGCCGGGTCTGGGCCGAGTTCACCCGCTCGAAGCGGCAACAGGAGATGGCGGCGGCCGGCGGCGGCACGGGCCCGGCTCCGCTCGTCCCGGCCCGGCGCAAGAAGAAGCCGATCAACGCGGCGGAGGTCGAGACGGCCTACCTCGCCGCCCTGCGCACCCTCGCCAAAGGGGACCTGCGCGATGCCCGCGCCGCCGTCAACCAGCTCGAAGAGAAGATCCTCGACAAGGACAACGGCGATCCGGACGAGCTCGCGAAGATCGAGCTGCGGGTGGTCGACAAGCTCGCCCAACCCGATCCCGCGCTGCTCCTGCCGATCATCGTGCTCCACCTCGACCTCTACACGGATTCCTGGACCGCGGAGAACTACCTGCGCTCCACCCACGCCCGCGAGCTGTACATCCGCCTGGTGGATCTCTACGCCACGCGCACCAACACGCCGGAGGGGCGCAAGCTCGCCTCGCGTTACTTCCTGAGTCTGGCCAACTACCTGAGCGAGCGCACCGTGCAGGGCATCCGGCGGCGGGTTCTCGAAAAGGCTCTGGACCTCGACCGGGAGAACCTCCTCATCCTGATCTGCCTGGCCGTGGACGCCGAGCGCGAGGGGGACGCGACCGCCGCCCTGCGCTTCCTGGAACGGGCGCTGAAGCTCTCCCCGGACAACGGCGAGGTGAAGACCCGGATGGCCATGAACCGGATGCGGCTGGGCAACAACCGCGAGGCCCGCCGGTTGCTGCAGGAGATCGTCAATGGGCCCGCTCCCGCCTCCGCCGAGGCGGCCTGGTGGAGCTCCCTGGCGTTCCAGGAGCTCGCCCGCCTGGCCCTGTCCGAGAAACACCCCGACGAGGCCGAGGCGACCCTGCGCGCCGGGCTCAAGCGCTGGCCGGCGGACGAGAAGCTGCGGATCCAGCTCGCCTCCCTGCTCGACCAGCGCCGCCGGTCCCAGGAGGCCCAGACCCTCCTCGCGGGCCTGCAGCAGAGTCCCCCGGACCAGTCGTCGCCGCGCCGCCGCTACACCCAGCTCCCCTACGACGATCTCGACCGCGACGTCCTCGACATCCGGCGCAACTCGATCCAGGGTTTACCCGCTCTCGCCGCCGCCTTGAAAGTCGGCGCTCCCCAGGGAGGTGCTCAATGAGCCGTCCGTCCCGGGCCTTGCGGCCCCTCCTCGCGCTGCTCCTCCCGCTCGCCGCCCTGGGAGTCCTGGCCGCCGCCCCCGAACGGGGCCTGTCCGTCGCCCTGACCTATCCGCCGCCCGGCGAGCCTCTCTTCGGAGCCGTCGAGCTGCGCGCCGAGGTCCGCGCCGGCGCCGCGGCGATCCAGAAGGTCGAGTTCTACCTCGACGGCCTGCGCGTCGGCCTGGTCGACAAGCCGCCATACCGTCTCCTGGTGGACGCCGGCCAGGCGAACGTCGAGCACAAGATCGAGGTGGTGGCCTACGACGCCTCCGGCGCCACCGCCACGGCCAGCCTCCGCACCGGCGCCATCCAGAGCGACCTCCAGGTGGACGTCGCCCTGCGCCAGCTCTTCGTCACCGTCGAGCGCGGCGACCAGCCGGTGCTCACCCTGGAAAAGGGCGCCTTCGAGATCTACGACGACGGCGACCGCCAGCAGGTCGTCACCTTCGCCCGCGGCGACATCCCGTTCACCGCGGTCCTCGCGGTGGACGCCAGCGGCAGCATGATCGGCGGCCGGATCGACACCGCCCTCGACGCCGCCCGCTCGTTCGCCCGTTCGATGAAGCGGCTCGACGAGTGCAAGCTCCTGCTCTTCGCCGACCGGGTGCTGGGCGAGACCCCGTTCACCGGCAGCCCCACCATCCTCACCCTCGGCATGGAGAACATCAAGGCGCGCGGCGGCACCGCCATCAACGACACCACCTATCTGGCCCTGAAGCGCCTGGAGCCGCGCACCGGCCGCAAGGTGGTGATCCTCCTCACCGACGGCGTCGACATGGAGAGCGTCCTCTCGATGGAACGGGCGCAGGCCCTGGCCCGCACCGACACGGTGGTCCTCTACTGGCTGCAGGTCCAGGATGGGGACTACGAGATCCCCGCCGCCTTCTCCTCCTGGTGGCACAACGAGGACGATCACCAGCGCGAGCTCAACCTGTTGCGCAAGACCGTCCTCGACAGCGGTGGCCGCATCGACACGGTGCGCAGCGCCAAGGATCTGCCCGGGGCTCTCAACCGCCTCCTGCAGGAGCTGCGGGACCAGTATGTCCTCGGCTACTACCCCTCGAAGACCCGCGGCTCCGGCTCCTGGCACGACCTCGAGGTGCGGACCCGCGACCGCACCCTGAAGGTCCGCACCCACCGCGGCTACGTCGAGAAGTAAATCGAGAAGTAAAGCGCTCGCGCAGTTGCCGCAGAGTTGACATCCGGCCGGGGGATGGGCAGGGGAATACCTCGTCTCGTACTTGTGTTTACCGCTTTAGGTCGTTTGTAACACTTCAGGAGTAGAAGTAGGTTCTGTAGCACCCGGCCGGAGGTCCGTGAAACGGATTCCCCTGCCGTGACACCAGAGACGAGCCTATGAATACCGATACGTACACGATCCTCTGGGAGAGTGCGCGGCCGGAGCCCCCGGCTCCGGGCCCGGAGCCCTCCTCCCGCCCCGTCCGGCGCAAGGGTTTCTTCCGCCGCACCTGGAAGGCGCTGGTCCGCGGCCTGAGCTTTCAGGCCGAGACCCGGAAGGCCGACCCGCACGCCAGCCGCATGGCGCTCCTCACCGAACGGGTGCTTACCAGCCCCGGCGTGCTGGAGCCCCACGTACGCGAGGGGATCGCCGCGGGGCGCGCGGTGCCGCCGGCCCTCGCCGAGTACATCGAAAAAGTCGCCCTGCACGCCTACAAGATCACCGACGAGGACGTCGAGGCCTTGAAGCGCGCGGGTCTCTCCGAAGACGAGATCTTCGAAGCCACCGTGAGCGCGGCGCTGGGAGCGGGCCTGAAACGCCTGCGGGCCGGGCTCGATTCCCTCTGGGGGGTCTAGATGCGCCTGCGCTGCCTGACGGAAGGCCACACGCTCCGCCACAAGCTGGAGCTTTTTCTGATGCGGCTGGTGGTCGGTCTGCCGCCGCTCGACGTCGTCCGCACCGCGCTCTACCGCCCCCGCTTCTTTGGCAAGCCGTTCCTCGCGGTCGTGCAGAGCACGATGCGCGGCAAGTCGTTCTGGACGGTCGCCGAGCGCGAGCTGATCGCGAGCTTCGTCTCCAGCCGCAACCACTGCGTGTTCTGAGCGGTCTCGCACGCCGCGGTCGCGGCGGTCGCCAGAGAGGAAGAGGGGATCGAGGAGTCGGTGAAGAGCGGATCGTGGACGCCGCAGGAGGTGATCTCCGACGTGACGCACGCCCCGGTGCGCGACGAGCTGCGCCGCACCCTGCTCTTCCTCGGCAAGCTCAACGACACCCCCGAAGAGGTCACGCCGGACGACATCTGGGAGCTGCGCGCCGCCGGCGTCCCCGGCCGCGCGATCGAGGACGCCATCTACATCTGCACGGCCTACAACATCGTCGACCGGCTCGCCGACGCCTTCGGCTTCCAGCTCCCGCCGCAGCAGGAGCTGCACCGCACGGCGCGGTTCCTGCTCAAGATCGGCTACAAGGTCTGAGGG
>DATAHG010000615.1:0-3049 GCA_036263295.1 Thermoanaerobaculia bacterium
CATCTTCACCCACATGGTCGGCATCAAGCACTACGACGAATGCCTGCAGGAGGGAGAGTCGCCGAACCTCTCCTACGGCTGGGCGGAGGGCACCCTCCATCACGTGTTCGAGGGGGGCTGGCTCTGGATCATCCCCTTCAACAACGTCGAGGGCTCGACGAACCCGCTGTGCAGCGTCGGCCTGACTCTCAACATGAAGCGCTACCCGGACACCGGGATGCCGGCCGAGGAGGAGTTCTTCCACTTCATCAACCGCTTCCCCAGCATCGCCCAGCAGTTCGTGGGGGCCACGGCCGTCCGCGAGTGGACGAAGACCGGCCGGCTGCAGTACTCCGCGACCGGCGGCGCCGGGGACCGCTACTTCCTCCTGGCCCACGCGCACGGCTTCATCGATGCGCTCTACTCGCGCGGCCTGATCACCAACTTCGAGGTGCTCTCCGCTCTCGCCGGCCCGCTGCTCGAGGCGCTCGACGAAGACAGCTTCTCGCGCGACCGTTTCGCCTACGCCGAGCGGCTGCAGCACGCCATGCTGCGGCAAAGCGACCGGGTGGTCAACAACTCCTACCGTTCGTTCCCGAACTATGCGTTGTGGAACGCCTGGCTGCGCGTCTGGCTGATCGCCGAGATCTTCGGTGACTTGCGGCTGTTCAGCGTCTGCGTCAAGTATCTGGAAACGCAGGACAAGTCGGTGTTCGACCTGCTGGAGAAGGATCCTCTGATCGGTTGCAGCCCGCCGGGAGAGGACGAGATCACCGACCTGGTCCGCTTTGCCGACGACGTGCTCGCCCGCTATGAGGCCGGCGAGATGGATCCCGACGTCGGCGCGGCCTCGATCCTCGCCGCCCTCGGCGCCGCCAAATGCATGCCGCCGATCTACGGTTGGGGCGATGCGGAGGATACCCACCTCGACTACCTCCCCGAGAAGCTGGTGCGCACCATCGGCTGGGGGCTCACCGAGGCGCCGGAGAAGATCCGCGAGCGGATGTTCATGTTCAATCCCGCCGTGCTGGGTATGAACCTGGGGGCCTGAAGAGAAGTCGAACCTAAGAGCCCCCGGCCCGGTCGGCCGGGGGCTGATTCAAGACTACGAGCAGGGCAGCAGGTCAGAAGACGAGATTACCCTCGCCAAGCGTGAAGTTGAGGCCGGTGCCAAACTGTGCTTTGGCGTCCGCCAGTTTTTGCGCCGCGCTGTTGATCTTCCGAATTCGGGTAAGCCCGCTGCTCTCGCTCATTGCCTGTGTGTTCGCGGAAGCAGCCTCGCTAAGCAGAGTGGCCGCCGACGGATGCAGGCTCTTCGCGTTCAAGACGTCCAATGCGTCGGCGATCTCGATGTTGGCCAGTTGCAGCAGCGTGTCCACGGTTTCCTTCTTGCCGTCGACTTCGGCAAAGCCCCCTTCATCGATCGGAGCGGCCTGGGCCTGGGGCTGGAACATATTGTCGTTCTCGAGGGTACCCGCAGCATTGACGCGCTGGATGGCGATCGCCACATTGAATGCCGCGTTGATCACCCGCAGAAAGTCGCCGACCTGGCTATTCTCCCCCGCCGTCAGGCTGATACCGCCGATCGGGCCGGCCGCCGGCGAGTTGTTGAAGGTAGGGCTGGAGTAGAAGGCCACGGCATCTTCGATCGTCGCGGCGATATTGTTGTGGAAGAACGGCGCGGTGTCCGCGGCCTCGATCAGCGGCGGTGTGTTGAAGGTGCCGTCACCGAATGAGTCATTGACGCCGTCGCCGTTAGAGTCAAAGTTTAGAGTGCCGAAGCCTCCGTCAAACGGGAAACTCTCGACCGCGCGGGCCGGGTTCGTCAGTCGCTCTGTGCCGGTGTTGAAGTTGCGGTTGCCAGGGGCGAAGGACGCGATGGCACCTGCATTGCCGTGGCAGCCATTGCACTTGCCCTGATTGAGGAAGATCTGGCGGCCTGCTTCGGCTCCCGGATCGGCCAGGGTAACGCCGCTGGTAAGGTTCAGCTCATTGAGCCGCCCGGAGGAGAGCATGAACGCCTCCATCTTGTCGAGTTGGGAGTCGGTAGGCAGCACAAAGTCCACGCCCGCGACGCGGTCAAGCCGCTTGGTGAAGTGTTGAGTGACCGCCCCGACGGGGAAGAGGCGCAGGGCGCCCGAGCCTGGCGCGCCATCGGCGCTCCAACCCGTGCGTTGGACCGGAGCCCGGCCGTCTGAAGGCGCCAGGATCGAAGTCGCGAGGGAGAGGGAGTGGGGAACGCCTCGCATGGTGAACTTGACAGTGGGGTTGTCGAATCCGTCCGTGTTCTCCAGGATGAGACCGAAGTTGCGCATCAACGCCGGCCGTTCGAGCCCGGGTACGCCACCTTGGTTGATCGGAAACTCGGCTATAAAAAGCCGATCGCTGGCCGGCAGGGTAGCGATGAAGTTGGCTTCAAGCCCCTGGTTGTCCTCCACCCGATGGCAGGTGCCGCAGGTGCGGCCATTGCCGCCGAAGGTGCCGCGGAAGAACAACTCGGCGCCGTCGTTCACGAGGCTGGATACCAGGCCGCGCGCGACCAGGACCTGGTTGGCATCAGCGCTCCGGGGCGAAAACAGCTCGGCCAGGCGTGCCACGGCGCCGAGGCCGGCGCTGTGCTCTTCCCGCTCCTTGAGCGCCGCCAGCCGTGTGCGGGTGTGAAGCCGCTCGAACAGGGAGCGCGAGCCCACGAGGACGCGGCTCTCCACCGGGCTCTTCCCGGCCCGAGTCACGACGACCAGGTCCAGCTCGAAGTTGCGGAAGAAGTCCTCGCCGAGGTCGGCCGAGGCCACCAAGCCCTCGCCTTTCGCCTCCAGGCGGCCGAGGCGTACCATGCGGTCGCCAGGCTCGGGCGCGACGCTCTTGCCCTCCTCATTGTCGATCAGCCAGACGTCGGCCGCCATCGGGAGGCCGCGCACCTCCGCCTGAACAGTGCCCCGCTCGAGATCAAGGTCGATCCGGCCGACCGCGCGGGTAAATTCCTGGGACAGACCTTCCACGTAGGCGACGCCGACGACCGCTTTGCGGTCTCCCCCGTTGCTGACGTAACGCGCTTCCCAGCGTTTGTAGA
>DATAHG010000616.1:0-4104 GCA_036263295.1 Thermoanaerobaculia bacterium
AAAAGCAAAACAGCCCGGCCGCGAAGCCGGGCTGTTTCATTTTACGGCGCGCAAACCCTTACCGCTTCGAAAACTCGGGCTCGGTCTTCTGCACGTCGCCGACCTTGGCGGTCTGGCCCTCGACCTGGGTCCCGGGCTGGCCGCCGGCGTTGGGGCCGGTCGTGGTCTGTCCGGCGACGGGGGCCGGCGTGCCCTTGCGGGCCGGCTTCTGACCGCCGGGCTGACCGGGCTGGGTGCCCGGCTGCTGACCGCCCGTGTTCTGGGCGCCCGCCGCGTTGGCGAGCTCCGGAGCCACGTTCTTGGCCTCTTCCTTGACCTTGTTCGTCGCCTCCTTGGCCACGGTGCGGACCTTGTCGGCGAGGGTGGACGCGGTCAGATCCTGGTTCTGGGCCTCCTCCTTGATCGTCTCCACGGCGGCGTTGGCGACCTGCTTGCCCTTCTCCAGGGCCTCGCTGGCGGTCTCCTTCACGTCGTCGAGCAGGCGGTCGCGGGTCTCGCCCATCAGCTCGTCTTCCTTGCGGGTGGACGGGATGGAAAGGCCGGCGATCAGGCCGAGCGCCAGGGTGGCGGCGCCGACCGTCAGGGGCTGCTCCTCCAGCATCTGCCAGAAGCCCGTCTGGGCCTTGCGGGCCTGACGGCGGGCCTGGCCGCGCAGATCGGAGGCGCGGTGCTTCGCCTGATCGGTCAGATGAGAGGCGCGGTACTTCGCCCGGTCGGTGAGGTCACCCACCCGCTCGCGGGCGTCGTGCAGGGTCTCGCGGGCGCTGTCGGTGGCGTTGCCGAGGGTCTCCTTGGCGCTGCTCGCGGCGTCGCTCACGGCGTCCTTGGCGCGGTGGGCGAGATGCGAGAGCCGGCCTTCGGAGTCCTCCTCGAAGTTGTAGTTGTAGTCGTCGTAGTTGTAGTCGGTCTGGCCCGCGAAGCGGTCATAGCCCCGGCCGGAGCTGTAGCCCCGGTAGGAGCCGCTCTCGTAGTCGCTGGAGAAGCGCTGCGCGTCGTTCTTCTTGCTGTTCTCGAGCAGCATCCAGCCCACCCCGAGACCGACCACGGCGGTCGGCAGCGGATGCTCGCGGGCGATCTGCCAGAGCTTGTTGGCGCCGGCCGTCGAGCCCCCCTTGAAGAGGCTCCAGACCTCCTCCAGGAGCTGCCCGGGGGTCAGCTTGTTCTCCAGCGCGTCGAAGGTGCTGTCCATCTGCGCGCGGGTGCGATCGATTTCGGACCGGAGCTGCGACGAGTCGCGGCGGTCAGAGAAACCCGTGTCAGAGAAGCCGGTGTTGTCGTCGGTATCGTTGAAACGGGTCGAGCCGGTTACTGGACTTTCGATTTCAGCCATTCTTTGTTCTCCTGCAAGCTTTCGGTGGTTTTACGAGGGGTAAGACTCTCTCGCTTGAGGGTGTCGAGCGCCTTCTTCACCAGCCCGTACCCGATGACGGCCAGCGCGATCCCCACCAGGAGCGGGGCGAGCCAGACCGCGACGTTGAGATCCATGAACTGATCCAGCAGCGACGTCAGGCCGCTGATCACCGCGGTGAGCAGGGCGAGGGAGCCCAGAAAGAGCACCGCCCCGCCGACCGCGAGCGAGCCGAGGTTGGTCCCCACGCGGGAGGCCTTCTCGGACATCTCTGTCTTGGCGAGCTCCACCTCCTGCCGCAGCAGGGTGGAGGTCTCGTTGGACAGGTCCTTCAGGATCTGCCCCAGCGAACGTTCATCTCTCTCGCGGGGCTGCATGGTCAGACTCCCGCCGGCGACGGATCGTACGGCCGGCCGGAGACATTGCCCGCGCCGGGGTAACGCTCAGTCGTGTAGGACGGCGAAGACCCATAGGTCGCGCGGTCGAAGCCCGAGGAGAAGCGCTGCGGCCCCTGGTCATAAGGCACCAGGGCCTCGCGCCGGGGGTTCGAAGCCTTGAGGAAACGGGCCAGCAGCAATCCGGCGAGGAAGGTGCCGCCCAGGAAAAGGTCGGGGTGACGGCGGGCCGTGGTCTCGGCGTCGCGGAAGAAGCCCTGGAGATCGCCGTCGCGCAGGTAATTGGAGAAGCGGTCCACCTGCTCGGCCGCCTTGGTGGCATAGCCGCCGAAGTTGCCGATGGTCTCATCCTGCTCCAGCTTGCCCGCGGCATCCCGCAGCGAGCCGGCCAGGCTGCCCAGCTTCTCGGCCGCCTGATCCTTCTGGCGGCTGACGAGCTGGTTCAGATGGCTGCCCGCCTGGTTGGCGAGCTCTTTCGTCTGGTCCTTGGCTTCGCGGGCCAGGTTCTTGGCCTCATCCTTGAGACCGGAAGTCTCCTGGCCGAATTGCGACGCGCTTCCCGCTCCCAACCCCGAGCCGCCCCCTGCAAGTTCATTCTGTTGCGCCATGTTGACCTCTCTTTCGGAGTACTTTCGGAGTAATGACTGTGGCGTGCCTGGCTCCAAACTCTTGAAGACGAGCACCGGACCCAAAACGTCAGGTCACTGCTTCGACAGATCACTTTTGCAAGGGGCGGGCCAACTTAAAATCGCGGGAGGAAAAGCCTTTAGAAACGGGGCGGATCCAGGCGAGCCGGCCGCGGGGCTCGCCTGGAACGCCAGAAGAGGGCGGGATTTACTGCTGTGGAATCGGCGGCGGCCCTGCCGGAATGTAACCTCGATAAACATGACCGCGCGTCTTTTCCTCGAACTCGCGGCGGATCGCCTGGCGCTGCGCCTCATCCTGGTAAAGATCGACCATGGTCGCGGCGAGCGCCTTGGACGCGTAGACCATCCCCTTGTGACCGATCGACGTGCCGGCGGTCGCCACCACCGGCCAGGCGTGCCACGGCGTGCCGCCGGGGGCCGTGGTCACCGAGAGATGGATCACCGGCACGTTCCAGCTCACGTCGGCGACGTCGGTCGAGCCCCCATCGGGGTCCCCGGGGTTCTCGTCGAGCGGCCGGATCTCGCCGTTGAGCCCCTTCTGCTCGGCGCCGGTCTCGGACTGCAGCTTGCGCGCGAAGGCGTTCTCCTCTTCCGTGAAGCGCAGCGGGCCCAGCCATTCGAGGTTCTTCTGCAGCAGCCGCTCGCCCGGGTAATTCACCAGCATCTCGTAGTCGCCGGACTGCACCCGGAGCTGGCTCTCCACCCCGGCCGCGAGCCCCGCCCCCTCGGCGATCTTGCGGATGCGCTCGAGCAGCTCGTCAACGCTGACGTGCTTCGAGTCGCGCACCCAGCCCCAGAGCTTGGCGTGCTCGGGCACCACGTTGGGCACCTGGCCGCCGTCGAGGATCACGTAGTGCATGCGGACGGTCGGCCGCACGTGCTCGCGCATCAGGTTGAGGGCGTGGGTGAAGACCTCCAGGCCGTCCAGCGCGCTGCGGCCGTTCCACGGGTCGAAGGCGGCGTGCGCGGCCTTGCCCTTGAACTCGACCACGTAATCCACCAGGGCCTGGGAGCCGCCGGTGTCGGCGGTGATCTCGGCCGCCGGATGCCAGGCGAGGGCCACGTCCACGTCCTTGAACAGCCCCTCCCGCACCATGTAGAGCTTGCCGCCGACCGACTCCTCGGCCGGCGTGCCGTAGTAGCGGATCGTCCCTTTGAGCTTGCCGGCGGCGATCAGCTCCTTGATCGCCACGGCGGCCCCGAGGCTGCCGGCGCCGAACAGGTTGTGGCCGCAGCCGTGCCCCGGCTGCCCCGGCACCAGCGCCTCCTTGGTGGGCTGCGCCTTCTGCGAGATGCCGGGCAGGGCGTCGTACTCGCCGAGGATGGCGATCACCGGCTTCCCCTGGCCGTAGGTCGCGGTGAACGCGGTGGGCATGCCGGCCACGCCGCGCTCGACTTTGAAGCCCTGGCTTTCGGCATGGTCGGCCAGCAGCTTCGAGGAGCGGGTCTCGCGCAGAGCGGTCTCGGCGAAGCCCCAGATCTGGTCGGACAGCTTGGCGAGCACCGCCTGCTGGCGCTCGACCGCGGCCACCGCCGCCTCCTTCTCGGGCGAGGCGGACTGGGCCGGCAGGACCGCGGGCGACAGCACGGGCAAGAAGACGACGGACGACAGCCAGACGGCAACAGATCGGATGCGATTCATTTGAGGTCTCCTGAGAAGACGGCGCGGGCATTCTAACCCGGCCTTCCGCTCCCTCCGAACGCCGAAACAACG
>DATAHG010000617.1:0-2039 GCA_036263295.1 Thermoanaerobaculia bacterium
AGAGCCTGGATCTCCTCGGGCGTGAGCTGCTGCAGCTCGTCGAGCATCTCGGCCATCTCGCCCTGGTCCATCTGCTGGACCTGCCGGTCGGCGATGGCGGCGGTCATCTCGACCACGTCGCGCACGTCGAACAGCACGCGCAGCGGCACCTCCACCTGGAAGGCGTTGCGGATCCGCGACGCGAGCTGGGTGAGCAGCAGCGAGTGCCCGCCGAGCTCGAAGAAGTTGTCGTAGATACTCACCCGGTCGGTCCGCAGCAGCTCCTTCCAGATCGCCACCAGCTCGCGCTCGACCGGCGTGCGCGGCTCGACGATCGGGCGGTCGGCGAGGCGCGCCCCGCCGGCCGCCTCGGGCGCAGGAAGAGCCTTGCGGTCCACCTTGCCGTGGGCGGTGAGCGGCAGCGCCTCCAGCACCACCAGGGCGGCCGGCACCATGTGCTCGGGCAGCTCGGCGGCGACGGTGCGGCGCACGTCCTCGGCCAGGCGGGTGGGGCTCGCCCACTGCGTGTCAGGCGCGGCCCCCGGCGACACCGCCTCGGGCAGGCCGGGCCGGCGGGCGTAGAGGTTGTACAGCTCGGTCTCGGCGAGATAGGCGTCCTGCTCCACCACCACCTCGAAGCCACGGGCCTGGAGCACCTCCAGCACCCGGTCGCGAATCTCGGCGTCGTGCACCTCGATCACAAGCTGTTGGACCTTCGGCCAGTCCTCGTCCGCGAGGCCGGCGAGGACCTCCAGCTCACTCCGCTCGGCGTCGATCTTGAGCAGGTCGATGCGCTCCACCCCGTGCTCGCGGATCACCGCCGAAAGCGGCACCAGACGGCAGCTCACCCGCTCGCTCTTCATGTGCTGGTCGAGCCAGTCGTCGAGGGCCCCCTCGCGCTCCGCCCGCCAGACCTCGAACAGCGCCTCCTCGCCGCCCAACACCTTCTGCTCGTTGAGGATGTGCGCCTTGATGTCGGCGCGGTCCTTCTCGGCGTCGGGGAAGCGCCCCGAGGTGGACGAGAAGAACGGGTAGTAGGTGAACGTCTCGGTGCGCTCGGCGTCGGCGACGCCGGCCGCGTAGACCGTGGCGTTCAGGCCGTACAGCTCGGTGTTGGCGCGCAGCACCTCGGCCGTGGCCGGGATCGGCTCGAACGAGAACAGCCGCGCCCCGGGCGCCTGGAGGCCGGCCCAGAGGGTGAAGAGCCCCATGTTGGCGCCGACGTCGAAGACCGTGGCCCCCTCCGGCAGGGCGACGCCGTGGCGGCGGTAGACCTCCCCCTCGAAGATCTCGCGGTAGATGCCGAGGGTGACCCCGGCGTGCTGGTGGAAGACCACCATGCCGTTCGGCATCTCGAAGGTCGGGAGCTGGTTGAGCCGCCCTTCGCGCTCCTGTTGAAGGAGCCGGGTGAGCGGGCCGGCCTGGCTGAGATCGGGAACCAGATAGCCGACCAGCCGGCGGTCGCCGGGGACATCCTCGCGAGCCACCACCACCGCCTCGCGCACCGCCGGATGGCGCGCCAGGACGGCCTCGATCTCCCCCGGCTCGATACGGAAGCCGCGGATCTTCACCTGCGCGTCGGTGCGGCCGAGATACTCCAGCTCGCCGTCCGGCTGCACCCGGGCGAGGTCGCCGGTGCGGTAGAGCCGCCCGCCGGGAGCCTCTCCGAACGGATCGGGCACGAAGCGCTCGGCGGTCAGCTCCGGCCGGCCGAGATAGCCGCGCGACAGGCCGGCGCCGCCGACGTACATCTCCCCCGGCACCCCGAACGGCACCGGCTCCAGGCGATCGTCGAGGGCGAAGACCCGCAGGTCCGGAATCGGCTCGCCGATCAAGCTCCCCTTGTCCAGATCGGCCGCGGCGATCGGCCGCCAGGTGACGTGCACGGTGGTCTCGGTGATGCCGTACATGTTGACCAAGCGCGGCCGGCGGTCGCCGAAGCGGTCGAACCAGGGCTTGAGGCTGGCGAGGTTGAGTGCCTCGCCGCCGAAGATCACCCAGCGCAGGCCGCGCAGGGCGGGCTCCCCTTCCGCCTGGAGAACGTGGGCGGCGAGGGCGCC
>DATAHG010000618.1:0-10627 GCA_036263295.1 Thermoanaerobaculia bacterium
GCGGAGAGGCTCTTCCTGGCGGTCCGCGAGGAATTCTTGATTCATCGCCAGGGCTATGACGCGGCCATGGTCTCGCTGGATCTGGCCCTGGTCTATCTGGAGCAGGGCCGGACCGGGGAGTTGCTTCGGTTGGCCGAGGAGATGCACGCGCTGTTCACGGCGGAGGAGGTCCATCGCGAGGCACTGGCGGCTCTCCTCGTGTTCGAGGAGGCCGCCCGGAAGGAGCAGATCACGGCGGAGGCGATCCGGAAGCTCGCGATGCTTTTGAAGACTCAGCGGCGGTAAGGGTCCGACGCGGAGCTGGTTTCCCACTCGGCCTCGACTGCCTCCATCTGGCTGATGTGCCGCCGGGCGTGCTGGGCCAGGAAGTAGAGCCACTGGTAGATGTCCAGGCGGCCGCTCTGGTTGACGGACATTCTCACTTTATGGAGCGAGCCCTCGCCGGCCTGGAGTTGGTCCAGGAGGGCGAGGCACTCCTCGGCCTGGTCGCGCAGGGTCTGGCGCACCTGGGCGGCCGGGACGGTTCCGGTCGGGATCATGTGCTCCGGCCGGGACCAGGCAAAGGCGCCGCGCTGGCCGATCGGCTCCAGAAGGTCGAGGTCGCTCTCGCCGTCCGAGACCGGGCCCCGGGTCTCGGCTCGCCGGAGCGCTTTGCGGGTGCTGTTCCGGATCACGATCAGCAAAAAGTGACTGGTCAGGCTGATGTGCTCCAGGATCTCGTCGATCGACCAGCCGCCGTTTGCCGGCTTGTGGGAACGCGCGGCGGCGGGCCGGTCGAACCAGGGATCGATCGCATCGAAGGTGGTGCGCAGGGCCTCGGCGACGCGCTGCACGGTCTGGCTGTAGGGGACGAAGGGCACGGTCGGTTCCTTTCAGTTCCACGGGATGTGGATAGAAAGTTTAGACACAGGAGGCCGGCTGGAGGAAACCGGCTTTGCCGACGGGGCGGTCCGGATGGGCCGCTACGAGGTCCTGGGGGCCGCCACGTGACCGACGATCTGGGCGACGGCGGCCTGGAACTGGGATTCGTCGGTGAACATTTCGGCGGCAAGGGGCAGGGCGCGGCCGCTGCGCAGCCAGCCGATCACCAGGTTTTCGTGCCGCTCGATTTCCACAAAGTCGGTCCAGGAAAAGAGGATGGCCTGGGCAGTGCCGTCCAGTCGGATGCCCTGATCGGTGACGCGGCCGCGGTACTGGATGTTCCAGGTTTTCCGGGTGATCTCCGGGCCCCCTCTCAGGCTGAACGCCCCTCCCACAAAGATGCAGATCGCCGCGTAGGCCAGCCACTTGATTCCGCCGTCTTCATTACCGCCGCGGTATAGGAGGCCGCCCACGATCGCCAGACCGAGCCCGACGAGCAGCACCAGAATCCCGATCGGCATGCCCTTGCGCCGCTTCTGGAATCCCTCCGCGATGCGGCTGGCGGCGGCGAGCGGCACTCGTCCTGCGAAGGCGATTTCCGGCATTGGCTCAGCGTAGAACCGGGGCTCGGCGTTGTCAAGGAACGGCGGCTAGAACAGTGAGCCGCAGGGGATCGAGCCGATCCGCAGGGCGTGGCCTTTGGAGCGGGAGTCGTCGGACCAGAAGATCTTTTTCAAGCCGCCGGCGCATTCGCGCTCCGGGGCGAGGGTGATGCCTTCGTTGTTCAAATCCTGGAGATCCTTGGGCACGGCAAAGAGGCGCCGGACCACGAACTTGCCGCCGACGAGGCCCAGCACGCTCTGGTTGCCGTCGCAGGTGTCATCGCAGGCAGACCAGAGAGCTCCCGTGTCCCGGTCGAAATCGAGGCCCATGACGTGGGGTTGACCGCTGGGGACGGTCGCGATCTTGTGGAAGGTGCCGTCGGCGTGATTCAGGGCGTAGGCATAGAGGGTGCCGTTGGCTTCGAGGCCGACGACGAACAGGCCGGTGCCATGGTTGGGGTACTGGGCCGGGTTGTAGGCCACGCCGTGACTTTCGTCGAGAAATCCTTTCGAAACGAGATAGCTGTCGGGAATCCAGGTGATCGCCTCGAGGCCCAGGTTGGGATCCACTTTCGGGAGGTCGGGAGTCAGGTTCCATTCGTGCGTGGCGGTCAGCGTGGTTCCCGGGGCGCTGCTGTCGAAGCGGAGGACGCTGAGCCGGCTGACGGACCCACTGTCATTGTTCTTCTCGGTGGCGACGTAGAAAAACGGTGTATCGAGCTCGGCACGGGTCAGGTCTTCGGCATCGGGGTCCCCGGTGTTATCCCGGTAGCGGAGCGCCTTGCCCTTGCCCCAGTTGTTGGCGGTGTCGAAGGTCCAGACATTGTCTTGGAAGATCAGACGGTCAGCCGTGCTCGGGCCGTTCACAATCGCCCACAATACGGTCGGAGCACCGTCGTGGGCCGGCTCGTAGAAGAGTCCGCTCAGGTTTTCTTCGAGCTGCTTGCGCTTGTCGCCGGTGACCACGGTGTCTTGACCGGGCCAGGCCTCCACGGCGACCGCACCGGCGCCAGGAGGCGGAGCGGCGGCGCCGTGGCTGGCGCCGGCCGCGGCCGCCAAGACACAGAAGGCGGTCGAAAGGAGCAGGTAACGGTATCCGCCTCCCATAGAGCACCTCATGTCTCGGCTTTACAGGCTGTTCAGATGGTGGATGTTGCCGTCCGGATCCTTGAACCAGGCGAGCTTGGCGCCGTTGCTGGTGTGGACGTCGCCGTCGCGGGTGACGTCCGGCAGGCCGTCGTAGTGTTCGAAGGCCACTCCCTTCGACTGGAGGGATTGCAGGATCGCGTCGAAGTCATTGCCGACGACCCAGGTGACGGTGGTGGCCTGGTTCGTTCCGGCGAATTGCGAGGTATAGACCAGGAGCTTGGTGCCGCCGGCCTTGTAGTTGGCGATCCCCTCGCTTGCCGGCTCCACCCGCTCGAGTCCCAGTTTATCTTCATAGAACCGCCGCGCGGTTTCGAAGTCTTTCACGGCGACGGTTGCGATCGCGTCTTGGTTTCCCAGCATCTCGGCCTCCGTTCTCGGCGTCGTCAGTGCTCAGCCACGACTTCCTGGTCGTACCACTTTCCCAGCAGACGCCGGTACTCGGTCGCCCAGGCTTCCCACACACCTCGCACGTAATGCTCGATCCGTGCCGGACGTTCGGATTCGGGGGCTTCCAGGATGCTGCCGATCTTCGGGGTTGCTCGGAAGGACGGCGGCGAGAGCCGGTAGTAGCTCGATCCGCGCCGGGCCGCACGTTCGCGCATCCAGGGTGCCTTTTCCGGGTCGACCCCGCGTTCGAGCACGCCGTAGAGCGTCACCAGATGGATTCCCATCGAGAGATTGATGTTCAGGGTGTCGTTGCCCGGGTGCTGGACCGCATAGGCGTCGACGAC
Source organism: Thermoanaerobaculia bacterium (assembly GCA_036263295.1). GTDB lineage: Bacteria > Acidobacteriota > Thermoanaerobaculia > Multivoradales > UBA5704 > DATAHG01. The sequence continues at coordinate 3,344 of DATAHG010000618.1, forward strand.
CAGTCCGCCAAAGGGACCGCCGCCGTGCTCTTCCAGGAAAGCCGCCAGCGCGACGTAGCGGGCCCAGCAGGCCGGGGATGCCGTCCCGTAGTGGTCGGTCGGGCCTGATATCGGCGGCAGGTGCTCCCCGCAGCCAGGGCACGCGGTCCCGCGCGCGCTCGTCGAGGGATAAACGCGTCTTTCGATCTCGGCTTGGGTCTGCAAGCTGTCCCGGATCAGATTGAGGCCCATGACGAACATGACGGGCCCCAGATAGGTGCCTCCGTAGACCAGCAAAGCGGCCGCCATCGCGATGGTCGCCAGGGTGGCAAGCGTCACATGGAGCCTCTCACGTGCCACGGAGGAACGGCCCCAGGAGTAAATCAGCTTTGCGCCATCCAAAGGGTACAGCGGAATCAATCGGACCAGGCCGATGCACAGATTGATTCGTCCGAAGTCCGACAGAATTTCCGGGGAAGACCAGACCGACGAGATCCCTTGCAAAGCGACAAAAATGACCAGATTGCTGAGAGGTCCCGCGAAGATCATGGCCGCGTACCTGCGGCGCTGATCCGGCTCCATCTGGAAAGGGAGCGGCTCCAGGTCTTTCAACCAGAGGTATCCACCGAACGCGCTGAAGGTGATGCTGCCGGTACCCAGGCCGAGCCCGCGCGCGGCGGTCGCCTGTGCAAATGCATGAATGATGACGCCGACACACCCCAGCGCCAGCCAACGCCAGCCGTTCTCGTGGAAGAAGCCCAGGAGAGCCCAGAACGGCCAGCTCCAGTCGAGGTAGAGGAGGAAACCGCCGAGGGCTCCGACTCTCCACTGCCCCGGGCGCCAAGTGCCCGGCGGTTTATCACCTGGTGGAATGGCGGCTTCGGGCTGAGTCATTTCGCTGCCAGCCTTCGAATCTCCCGGTTTTCGATCACCCGCCCGCGCACACCATCGAGGGTCTCTCGGATCATCGCACGTCCGATGTCTTCTCCAGAAACGTAAAGGCCCTGGATCGGGCGCAGCAGGCGAAAGAGGGGACGGGTAATCTGATAGATGCGCGGCGCATTGCGGGAGTCGGCGCCGTCGATGAAACCGGGACGCCAGCAGGTCGCGTCGATGAGGGTTTGCAGGTCGCGCTCGGCTTCGGCCTTGACGCGCGCCCACATCATGCGGCTGTCGAGCGAGGCGCTCTGTCCGCTGAGGTAATGGAACACGGCGGCCGGGCTGTGGGTTTGAAGCGCGCGGGCGGCGGCCAGGGGAAAGGCCTGGGTGATCTTCCGGTACTCCTCCTCGCCCGAGACTTGCGAGACGGAGATCCCCAGGCAGAAGAGGCAGGCATCGACGCCGGTGAAGGCTTCGGGGATCGCGCTGTAGTCCAGATAATCGCCGTGGAGGAAGACGCGCAGCTTGGGGTCGGTCCGGTCCAGCGGACGGCGGACGACCGCGCGCACCTCCTCGACCACCGGGGAGTCGAGGCAGACCTGGAGAACGCTGCCGCCGGCCGTGCCGGTCGCGCCGAAGAGCAGGACTTTCATACGGTCGCCGATCCCCTCTTCTGATCAGTTGGCGTTGAGGAAGTATTCGTCGCGCGGGTGGAGATCGTGATTGAATTGCCAGTCCGGCAGTCCCAGCACCTTATTGCGTTCCCACAGGCGCTGCAGCTTCTGGTTGGTGAAGAAATCGACCAGCCGCCGCTTCTGCTCGGGGTTGAAGGAGGCGTCGAGATCGACACCCGCGAGGTGATCTTGCAGGATGGCTTTGCTCAGCCGCAGGGGCTGTTTGCTCGCGACGATGAATTGGGACGCGAAGTAATCGGGCACGGCTCCCATCGCGACATGCGGGAAGACTCGGCGGACGCTGTTGAGAACGCGGCCGGTCGGGACCCACTGCACGAACAGGCCATCATCGCTGAGGCGGCTCGCGACCAGCTCGTAGAACTCCACCGAATAAAGGTTTCCGGCGTAGGCGGTGTTCGGCCGCACCGCGTCGACCACGATCAGATCGTAGGGCTCGGGCCGCGAGAGCAGCCAGCGCCGGCCATCCGCGGTGACGAGGTTGATCCGCGGGTCGCTGAGCAGGCGCCGGCTGACGGCGGAGCCGCGCCGGGCCAGGACGTGCACCAGGTCCTTTTCGCTACCGCAAATCTCGACGCAGTCGACGTGTCCGACCCGGGGATCCTGGGCCATCGAATAGGCGGTCGAGCCGATTCCCAGTCCCACGGCCAGCCCGCGCTCGGGCTTCTCGTGCATCAGGGCGGGTAGCAGTCCGATCAGGATATGAAAGAAGTCGTAGGGGTGACCGTTCTGCCAACTGCCGTTGATGTAAAGGAAGCTTTGGTCTTGCTCGTCCACCAGGCTGGTGACGCAGGCGCGGTCTTCCGATACCGTGAAACGGTCGAGCGCAACGCTGTTGAAAAAGGCCCAGAAGCGGTGGTTCGACGGGAAGACGGCCAGGCAGAACGCCAGCAGGGCGACCGCGCCGACGCCGCTCGCGAGCCGCAGGCGGGGCGTGGGCATGCGCGCCGCCGCCACCAGGCCGGGCAGGATCAGCACGCCCGCCAGCACCTGCAGCGTGCCCGCGGTGCCGAGGTGGTCGAGGAGCACGAAGCCGGTCACCGCGCCGCCCAGGACGTTGCCGCAGATGTTCGCGAACAGCAGGGTACCGGTGCGCCGGCCGAGCGAATCGAGCCGGCGGGCGACCAGCGCCTGGATGAAGGGAAAGGAGCCGCCCATCAGGAGGACCGGCGCGCCCATCACCATCAGGGGAGCCACCACCAGCGCATAAAAGAATTTTCCCGCGTCCGCCGCGCTGTGGATCGCGTAGCCACCGTGCATGAAGCCGCCGGTCGTGTAATAACGGGCGATGAAGTTTTCGGCGCCGAAGGCGCTCGGCGGATGGATCAGGGCCAGGAGGCCCATCAGCGAGGTCACGCCGACCCCGAACTGGAGCCAGAGGAACCAGCGGTCCGGCCGCTCGACTCGCCCGGCCCAGCGCGCCCCGAGGGTCACGCCGACCCCGAACAGCACCAGGTACATGGAGAGCACGGTCGCGAAGGTGTAGGAGTTGTTGCGCCAGATGGCGTCGATCACCCGGAAGTAGACCACCTCGAGGCCGATCGCGACCGCGCCGGTCAGGGCGTAGAGCAGGAACCAGGGCCATGGCCGCTCTTGCGTCCCGGCGGCGCTGCTTCCGATGTCTCCCGTTCCCTCCATGGCGGCGGCCTGCGGCTCGGCCGCGGTCCCCTCCCCCACCGTTTTCCACAGCAGCAGGATCACCAGGGCGGCGGCGAGATTGATCACTCCCGCGATCCGCACGGTGGTGACGAATCCGAAATTTCCGAGCAGATACCAGCCGGCCACGGCGGCTCCGGCCGCCGCGCCCAACGTATTGACGGCATAGAGCCGGCCGACCAGCGGGGCGATCTCGCGGGAGGCGGCGACCGCGCCGCGGGCGAGCAGGGGGAGCGAGAGCCCCATGAGGGTGGTCGGAATGACCAGCAGGGCGAAATGGAAGCCGAACATCGCGGCGGCCGAGTCGAGGCGGGCCGCGAACTGGCGGTAGACGTCATAGAAGAGCCAGAGGCTGATCCAGGCAAAGACGCCGATACCGGCGTTCGACAAGGCAAAGACGATCAGCGACCGCTTCGGGCCCAGCCGGTCGGCGAGCGCGCCGCCCGCCAGGCTGCCGAGGCCGAGGCCGGCCATGAAGGCCGTGACCACCGTCGTGGCCGCGAGGAGGTCGATGCCGGCGTGCAGGGAGAGCACGCGCTGCCAGACCACCTGGAGGGTCAGGGCGGAAAAGCCGGTGGCCGCGAAGATGCCAAACAGGACAGGGCGGATTGTGCGGGACACGGAGACGGAGTATAGCCCAACCGCGTGTCCCGAGGCCTACGCGGGCGTGCCGGCGCCGTGGTGTTGGGCCTCGTGGCCGTACTTCTGGAGCGCCTCGTCGAGGCCGAGCTTCCGGGCCCGGAGTCGCCCGCCGGCGATCTTCTCCGCGGTGTCGGGGTCGATGTTGTCGACTTCCCAATGGCGGCCCTGGAGATCGACGATCAGCACGTCGTAGGTGAAGGCGGTCTCGGTGGTGGCCCGCAGCCAGTGGATGTTGTTCTTCTCCTCCGAGACCGAGGAGTGGCTGCCGACGGGAGCGAGGTGGTCGACGGTCGGCTCGATGACCATGTGGGTCCCGTCTTCTTCGATCTTGTCGTAGTGCCGGAGCCGGAGCTCGCCTTTCAGCACGTAGTGGCAGGAGACCATGTTGCGATGGCCGTGCGGGATGATCGCGCGGTCTCGCTTCATGCCGAAAATCTTGCTGTAGAAGGCGAGGTCCTTCGGCACCCCTTCCAACTCGGGAAATTTCACGAATTTGGTGCTGACGCCGAGATCGGGGTACTCGAAGCCCTGGACCAGCTTGTCGAAGTCGATCGCGGTCAGCAGCTCTCCGGGCTCGACCCGGTCGAACAGCTCGTCGATCCGGATCTGCCACTGGCCGGGGGTGATCTTGCCGGCCGACAGGTCCATGCTCATCTCGTGGAGGCTCTTGAGCCAGGCGGAGGCGAGCGGTCGGATGGAGGCGGCGAACGCGTCTGTGGTGAAGAGGCTCCGGAACAAGGCGTAGGAGGCGAGGCTCCCGGCCATGGACTTCAAAAGCTCGCGGCGGTTCATGGGTACACCCCGGGGTTGTGCAGCTCCATCATTCTATCAGGGGCGGCGAGCGGCTTGAATCCGTAGCGGGAGTAAAGGCCATGGGCGTCCCGGGTCGCGAGCATCCAGCGCCGCAGACCCTGGAGGCTGGGATGGGCGACGATGGCGTCCATGAGGCGCCGCGACAGTCCCCGCCCGCGGTGGGATTCGAGAATGAAAACGTCCGCCAGGTAGGCAAAGGTGGCCGAGTCGGTGATCACCCGCGCGAAGCCGACCTGGCGCGGCCCTTCATAGACCCCGAAGCAGAGGGAGCCTTCGATCGAGCGCTCGACGGTCTCGCGCGGGATCCCCTTCGCCCAGTAGGAGGTCGTCAGGAAGCCGTGGATGACTTCGAGTTCGAGGCGGGATTTGTCGGTATCGATGGTGATTTGTTCGGGGTTCATTTTGTGTCCAGGGTTGAAGCCATACCATGACACACAAGTCCGGAAAGCCTCCAGCAATCCGATTTGCCACGCGAAGCCCACTGTAGGGACGCCCGGAAGGGCATCTCCGCGGCGGCGGCGGCGTTGATGGGGCCGCTTCCGCTACCGCGGGATCTGCAGCCCGAATGCCCCCGTCCCCATGTCAAGGCAGCTCCGACCGTCCTCTCCGCCCAGAGACGCCCTTCCGGGCGTCTCTACAGTGGCTTTCGCGTGTGAATCGGAATCAGACCAGCCCCTTCTTCTGAGCGTAGACCGCAAGCTCCAAACGCCCGCTGACTTCCAGTTTTTGGTAGATGTTGTGAAGGTGAATCTTGACCGTCCCTTCCGTAATGCAGAGCTGGTCGGCGATCGCCTTGTTGCGCAGGCCGGAGGCCACCCGACGCACGATCTCCAGCTCGCGCGGGGTGAGGAGCTGGGCCGCTTCGCGGCTACCGGCGTCGCGCTGCAGGAGCTTGCCGAGGGCGCGGTGGACGGAGCTGCGATCGAGCCAGCGGCCGCCGGCATGGATTTCGCGGACCGCTTCGACCAGGAGCTGGGGCGCCATTTCCTTGAGGACGATGCCCCCCACGCCGAGGTGCAGAGCCTCGACGAGTTGCTCTTCTTCCAGCGAGGCGGTCAGCAGGACCACCCGGCTTGGAAGCTGCTCGGTGCGCAGGGCGCGCAGGACTTCCAGCCCGTCCCGCCGGGGCATCCGGATGTCGAGGATGAGGACGTCGGGCCGCCAGGTCTGGAGCGCCTTCAGGGCTTCCTCGCCGTCGCGGCAGCGGGCGACGACCTGGAAGTCCGGCTCCAGTCGAAAGAGCTGCTCCAGACCGTCGAGGACGATCGGATGATCGTCCGCCAGCACCAGGCGTATGGCCATGTCAGGCTCCCGCTCCCGCCCAGGGCAGGGCGATGTCCAGGCGCGCTCCGCGGACGCTGGACTCCAGGGTCAAGGTGCCCTCGAGGGAAGCGACCCTTTCGAGAAGGTTGCGCGGTCCCAGGTTCCCCGCGGCCAGCTCGCGATGGGTGAGCCGCCCCTGGAACGGGAAGCCGCGGCCGTTGTCGATCACGGTGATCGAAAGTTGATCGCGGCCGTGGCGGACGATTTCCACTTTGACCTCGGAGGCTTCGCCGTGGCGTACGGCGTTGACCAGGGCTTCGCGAACGACATGATAGACATCGCGCGCCAGCGGCTCGGACATCGGCTCGTCCAGCCCCTCGGTCTGCAAATCCACTTTGAGACCCCACTCCACTTCGACGCGCTGCACGAGGTCGGCGACGCGGAACGGCAGGCTGCGCGCCTCGCCCGCCGGGGTGAGCGGCGGCGGCTTGAGCTCGCGGATGAAAAAGCGGATGTCGCGCTGCTCCAGGGCGATCAGGCGCTGCAGCGCCTCCAGGCCCTCGCGTGCCGCGGCCGGGTTGTCTTCAAGCTGGCCGCGGATGGCGGCGAGGCGCAGGCCGATGCCGGTGAGCGATTGCAGCACGCCGTCGTGGAGGTCGCGGGCGAGGCGGATGCGCTCTTCGGTGGCGACGGTCTCCTGGAGTTGCTGGCTCAGATAAAACTGATCGAGACGGCGGGCCATGGCGTCCGCGACCACCTCGCCGAGGACCAGGTCGTCGGAGGTCATGCCCTTCTTGTCGAGGAAGAACAGGCGCCCTTCCAGCGATTCGGTCACGATCCGCAGGCCGAGGACCGCGCCCATGGCATAGCGCTCGCGGAGGGCCGGGTCGAGCGGCTTGCCGCGCCAGCGCAGCAGTCCACCGGCGGTCTTGCAGAGCACGGCGGGCTGCGGTCTCGCCACATCCGGGCAGAGAAAGCTCGCCGCGTGGAGCGGCTCGGCCACGAGCTGTCCGAAGGTGCCGGGGGAGGCGCGGGTCCAGGAGAACGCGCGGCCGTCCCAGAACGCCAAGTAGAGCCAGGGCTCCTCGCGCTCGCCCCAGGCCAGCAGGGCGCGCCCGGCGCCGACCGCTCCCGTCGCATGCTCCAGGAAGACCTGCACTCGGGGCGCCAGCTCCTGCGACTCGGAATCCGGCCAGGCCGCGAGGCTCGCCATCTCGCTCCGGGTCTGCTCTTCGTGGGCGCCGAGATAGCCCAGGAGGACGGCGATCACGGCGAGATAGACGCCGCGGATCACGAGCGGATAGAGCTGGAAGGACGGGTCCCGCGCCACTTCCGAGAAGTAGATCCCGATCCCGAGGAG
>DATAHG010000619.1:0-3217 GCA_036263295.1 Thermoanaerobaculia bacterium
CGATCTCCAGGCCCAGCTCATGGCCCTGCTGACCCAGGCCGAGGGGGCTGCGAACATCCGCGAGACCATCTTCGAAAACCGCTTCCAGCACGCCCCGGAGCTCGCCCGCATGGGGGCCGACATCCGGGTGGACGGCGGCCATGCCCTGGTCCACGGCCCCACGACGCTCACCGGCGCGGGGGTGATGGCGACCGATCTGCGGGCCTCGGCCTGCCTGGTCCTGGCCGGCGTGGCGGCCGAAGGGGAGACGGTGGTGGACCGCATCTACCATCTCGACCGGGGCTATGAGGGAATGGAACTGAAATTGCAGGCTCTCGGCGCCCGGGTAGCACGATGGTCCGTTCCCACTACGTAGTGAGCTGAGCCGCAAGAGCGCTTTGCCCCAGAACGGCGTCTGTTCGCCGCCGGGGCTCGTGGGCCGTCCATCGCGCCGATCCCAGGCCCGATGATCAGTACCGTCGCCCTATTTCTATCTCTCGCCGCGAGCGATCCCCGGCCGCTGCTGATTCAGATGCAGCTCGACGGCCGTCTGCGGGAAGCGCTTGCCCGCGTCGAGCAGGAGCTGGAGGACAGCCCGGCGGCCTCGCGCCGCCTCGGGCTGGACTTCCTGCGCGGTCACCTCCTCGATCGCCTGGGGGACTCCCACGACGCCGCCGACGCCTTCGCGGAGTCGATGAACGCGACCCCGGCGCTCTCCCTCCACAGCCGTTATCGCCTCGCCCTGGAGCAGGACCGGATGGGTCACCCCGAGGTGGCCGCCGGGCTGGTCGCCACGGTGGTCCGGGCCGGCGAGGGGCCGCTCCAGACCGACGCCATCCGCCTCCTGGACAAGACCCTGGCAACCGGCGGCGACTGCCGGCTCCTGCGCGGTCTGCGGCCGGAGGGGCTGGAGACGGCGGAGCGCCGGCAGCTCCTCCTCACCCAGGCCGAATGCGCCCTCAAGGGCGATTTGCGGGAGCTCGGCCGCAACCTCCTGATCAATCTGCTGCGCGAGAACCAGGCCGACGAGCCGGCCCGCATCGCCGCCGAGCACCTGTCCGGCATGGTCTCGGAGCAGGAGCGCGGGCAGCTGCCGCTCTTGCTCGGCATGACCTTCCACCAGCACCGCGAGTTCGAGCGCGCCCTGCTGCAATTGCGCCGCGCCCAGGGGAAAGGGGACGGCCTGCCGGGCCGCGATCTTTTCGAGGCGCGCTATGCCGCCGCCCGCTCGCAGTTCTGGATGGGGCAGTATGTGGTCGCCGCCGGAGCCTTCGGCGCCCTGGTCTCCAGCGCTCCCAGCCCGCAGGCGCAGGCGAAGGTCCTCTACCAGCAGGGCCGGTCCTATGAGCTGTTCGGCCAGTGGAAGCAGGCCGCGGTCACCTTCCGCCGGGCCTATCAGGCCGAGCCGCAGGGGGACTGGGCGGCGGCGGCGCTGATCTCGGCCCTGCGGGTCGAGTGGCGCGGCGGCGACGAGTCCACCGCGGCCCCGATCCTGGAGCTGCTGTCGTCCCGCCGCGACTGGCGCGAGACCCTGCGCCGGGCGGCCCTTTTCCTGGCCTCTTCCGATCTCGTCCGCGGCCGGCGCAACCGGGCCGGCACCTGGCTGGAGATGGCGGCCGGCGGCGATGCCGACGACCGCCTGGAGGTCTCCTACTGGCGCGGGCGGCTGGAGGAGCTGGAGCGGGACGGCAAGGGCGCCGTCGCCTCCTACCTGACCGTGCTGCGCCTCGATCCGTACCACCCCCTGGCCCGCGCCGCCCTGCTCCGCCTCGACGCGGACCCGCTGCGACGGACGGCCCTGTCCGAAGGGAAGCGGCTGCTGGCCTCGAAGCGCCCGGAGGACCTCTTCGGCGCCTGGGTGCTGCTCGGGGAGGACCCGGCCGCCGCGACCGCCCAGCGCAAGCTGAAGGAGCGGCTCCTGGCGGACCGGACGACTGCCCGTTTCGTCCAGCTCGCGGCGGTCCCGGTGGACCGGTGGCCGCTCTGGAAGCGCCTCCTGGGGGAGCCGGACGAGATGCTGCTCGCCCTCGGCGCCTGGCATGAAGGGGCGCCCGCCGTCCCCGAGTGTTTCCCGGTGACCGGCGATCCGTCGCTGGCGTTCACCGGCAGCGCTCTGCTCTCCCGGGCCGGCGAGACCGGCGCTTCGATCGCCCTGGCGGAGGCCCTCCGCAACCGTGCCCCGGCGCGGGTGCCGCTGGCCGTTCAGCCGCAGGAGTTCCAGCGCCTCCTCTATCCGCTGCCCTATCGCGAGACCCTGGTCGCCCAGAGCCGGCTGCGGGGGGTGGACCTCAAGCTCCTCGCCGCCCTCTTCCGGGCGGAGAGCCGCTTCGAGCCGGAGGCGATGTCGCCCACCACGGCCCGCGGCCTCGCTCAGCTCACCCTGCCGACGGCCCGCCGCATCGCCGACCAGATCGAGCTCGGCCGCCTGGACGTGAAGGACCTCTACCGTCCCGAGGTCTCGATCGCCCTGGGCGCCGCCCACCTCGGCGAGCTGATGCGGGCCTATAAGGGCAACGCCTTCCTGGCCGTGGCGGCCTTCAACGCCGGGGAGAGCCAGACCAACGTCTGGCGGAACTACTGCTACAGCCAGGAGCCGGAGGAGATGTTCACCAAGGTCGGGTTCCGCGAGACCCGGAGCTACCTGCGCCGGGTGCTGACGAGCTGGGGGCACTACCAGGAGCTGTATCGGTAAAGCGGGGTATGCCGCGGCTGGGAGCGCCGGCATCTTGCCGGCATATGAAATCAATTGCCGGCGGGACGCCGGCGCTCCCCCACGATGCTACGATCCCCTCTCGCCATGGCTCACCGCATCGCCCTCCTGGTCTCCGGCGCCTCGGGAATGCTCCTCCCCCGCCACGCGCTGGGGCGGCTGGCGTCGCATCCGGAGATCGAGCGGATCCATCTCGTGGTCTCGGCCGGCGCCAGCCAGGTCCTCCGGCATGAGCTGGGGGCCGAGAAGACCGGGGCGGCCGACCTCGTCGAGGCGGCCGGGCTCGCGGGGACCGCGGCGGAGAAGGTCCGGATCCACCGCGACACCGAGCTGGACGCGCCGATCGCCTCGGGCTCCTACCGGCTGGCCGGCAGCCTGATCCTGCCGTGCAGCGCCGGCACCCTGGGGGCGCTCGCGACGGGCTCGGCCCGCACCCTGGTCCACCGGGCCGGCGCCGTGGCGCTCAAGGAGCGCTGGCCGCTGGTCCTCGGCTTCCGGGAGACCCCCTACAGCCTGGTCCACCTCGAA
>DATAHG010000620.1:0-2207 GCA_036263295.1 Thermoanaerobaculia bacterium
GAACTGCCCGCGGCGGTCCACGGCCTGGCCGTGGAAGCTCACGACCTCGAAGGTGCCGTCCGGGTCCAGCAGGACAGAGCAGCCGTAGTCGGCGGTCCGGTCCATCCAGGGCTCGAAGAGGAGGCTTCCCGCGCGCTTGAAGAGACCGGCGACGGCTCGCCGGCTGGCCGGATCGGTCAGGGCCGGTCCGGAGCGTTCGATGTAGCGGTCGCGTCCGGCGGCGGAGAGGGGGGCTTTGAGGACCCAGGTGCGGGGGGCGGTGGGAGTGGAGAGGAGGCGGTCGAGGTCCGCCAGGCTCTCGACGAGGCGGGATCCGGGGAGGGCGAGGTGGAGGGATTCGGTGACCTGGAGGCAGAAGACTCGGTGGTTGACGGCGGCGGCGATGTCTGGACGGAGGGATGCGCCTTTCGCCGTACGCAGGTCGGCGATGCGCGGCGTCTCTCCCCAGGCGAGGATCTCCTCGGCGGGAGGCAGCCTCTCCAGCGGGCCGGTTTCGAAGATCGGCAGCGGCAGGCCCTCGACCTCCGGGATGCGCTCCGGATCGACCGGCGCGGGGAGCCAGAGGCGGTCCCCCTCCCCGGCGAAGACGCGGAGCAGGGTGCCGGCCGCGGCGGCGGTCTCCAAGGCGGGCCGGGAGAAGCCCGACCGGCGGTGGCGGTGGCGGCCGGCGGCGGCCCAGTCCGCCTCGCAGTCCAGATTGGCGACGACCCGCCTCAGGGCTCGCTTTCCTCGATCAAGCGGATGAACTCCGGGTCGAGGCCGGCGGCCTCCCGGCCGCTGCGATGGAAGGTCTGGCCGCGCGCCTTGGCCGGCCGCAGGGGCCACGTCAGATTCGAGCGGAAGGCGTCCCAGGCCGACTCGTCCTCCTTCTTGAAGACCTGGAGCCAGGTCCAGCCGAAGCCGACGTGCTCGATTTCATCGAGGTGGACCCGGTGGATCACGGCCGCGGTCTTGGGATCGCCAGCCCGCCGGGCCGCCTTGGCGTATTCGACCGTATGGTCGAGGTTGGCGTTCTCGAAGGTCAGGGACATGGCGCACAGGAAGCGCAGCGGCGAGGTGATCGAGGGGACCTTGCCCCAGAAGTAGCCGTTCACCGGGAAGTCGCCCAGCTCGGCGCCGGACTCCTGGAGGCGGGCGCGGTACATCCGGGTGTGGCGCTGCTCGTCCTGGAGGATGGCGGCGAGGCCGCGGCGGAACTCGGCCGGGGCGTCCGGAAAGGCGAGCAACGCCCAGGCGAACAGCTCGGCGGCCTGCAGCTCATGGTTGGCGAGGGCGTGAAGGATGCGCGGCCGCTGGGCCGGATCGCCCATCCCCTCGATCCCGGGGACCTTGGGACGCGCTCTCACCTGGAAGCGGAGATTCAAAGGCCGGCCCGGCGCTTCGACCCATAAGGCGGCGCCGGGGCGCTCGTCGGTCAGTTTTTCCCGGGGCGGGCCGAGCTTGACCTCCAGATCCTCCGACTCGACGACGGCGAGGGCAAAATCCCGTAGCTCCATCGCGGATCAGGATACCCCGGCCCCGGCTCAAACCAGGAAACTGACGAAAGACCGCCGAGTCGCGACAACGCTTCTGGGCTTCGTGACAACAATCGGAGAGTCCGTCACAACTTCCCCCTGCGACGTGACGAAGCGTGGAGAGATCGTGACGACGGGGAGAGAGGACGTCACGCAGGCTGGAAGCGACGGGACGACACGCGCAGACACCGTGACGACATGAAGGGAGAACGTGACGGAGCAAGCTCGCGCCGTGACAACACGTGGAGACAACGTGACGACGTCTCCCTGCGAAGTGACGACATGAGCCGATAACGTGACGACATGGAGAGATGTTGTGACGAAATGAAGGTGCTACGTGACGAAGCGTCGAGACTTCGACACGCGATGGCGATGCGCCGTGACAACTCAGAGGGGAGCCATGACGAAGCGGAGGGACACCGTCGCAACATCTCGGGACGTTGTGGCGACATCCGGGCGTGTCGTCACGGTTTTCCGGGGGTGGAACAAGAAGCGGGGGAGGGCGGGCGCCCTCCCCCGGTCCGTGGAGATCCGCCCGCGCTCTACCGGTATCGCACGATCGCGGTCAGCACAAAGGCGCGGGGATTCGAGTACGACGTCGGCTTGCCGAAGTTGGGGTTGTTCGGCGTGGTCGACCGGTTCAGGAGCAGACGGTCGTCCACCGCCAGCTCGACCTGCTCGTCGAACGCGTTG
>DATAHG010000621.1:0-9053 GCA_036263295.1 Thermoanaerobaculia bacterium
CAGACAGGAGAACCACCGAGGGGGAGGCTCCCACCAGCCAACTTCAATCCTGCCTTGTTTCGAGAGATCATACATGATCTCGCCCTCTTTTGATCCAACCAAATTCCCCTAGACCAGGGGTAGATCCTCAAAATCCAACCCAAACGCGGGACCCTCCCCCCCGTCTCCCCCTGCCCGCAGGGCGGAGATGATGAGTCCCCCCTTTTCTCTCGGCGTCACCTCTGGCACTCTTCACGGGTAATTCCTGCCGAATCGGCAGGCGAATGCGAACGCCAATTTGGCTCGGCCCGACAAATAGAGGCGTACAAATGACGCGATGCAGCACGCCGAAGCTCTCCTGACCTGGTTCGACCGGCACCGCCGCGACCTCCCCTGGCGGCGGACGAACGACCCCTACCGGATCTGGCTCTCCGAGGTCATGCTCCAGCAGACCCGGGTAGAAACGGTGCTTCCGTTTTACAACCGTTTCCTGGAACGCTTTCCCACCGTGACCGACCTGGCCCGGGCGGAGCTGGAAGAGGTCCTGGCCCTCTGGTCGGGCCTCGGCTACTACCGCCGGGCGCGGCAGCTCCACGCCGCGGCGTGGGCGGTGGCCGAGACGGGGGGCGAGCTGCCGCGCACGGTCGAGGGGCTCATGAAGCTGCCGGGGATCGGCTCCTACACCGCGGCGGCGGTGGCGAGCATCGCTTTCGGGGTCGCGGCGCCGGTCCTCGACGGCAACGTCGAGCGGGTGATGGCGCGCTGGCTGGCCTGGGGGGAGGACCCGCGCACGCGCGCCTCGCGCCAGGCTTTCCTGGAGGCGGCCGCCGGCCTGCTCGACCCGGCCCGGCCGGGGGACGGCAATCAGGCCCTGATGGAGCTGGGAGCGACGCTCTGCACGCCGCGCCGCCCGCGCTGCCTGCTCTGCCCCCTGGTGGCGGGCTGCAAGGCGGCCGGCGGCGGGGACCCCGAGCGCTATCCGGCGGCGACCCCGAAGCGGGAGGTCGAGAAGCACCGCTGGGTGGCGGCCGTGGTCGAGGACGGTGTCGGCAGCGGCGGCAGCGGCGGAGTCCTTCTCTTCCGGCGGCCGGAGGAGAGCGTCCTGCTGGCCGGCACCTGGGAGCTCCCCTGGGTGGAGGAGGGGCCGGACCCGGCCGCCGCCCTGGCCGCCCGCTACGGCGGGAGCTGGACCCTCGGCCCCGAGGTGGGGCGGGTGCGCCACGGGATCACCTTCCGCGACATCGAAGTCGTCGTGTACCGCGCCACCCTGGCACCGGGAGGGACCGAGGTGCGCGACAGCGGCCTGGAAGCGGGGTGGTTCGGGGAGCGGGAGCGCGCCGCGCTGCCGCTCTCGTCGCTGGTAGGAAAGGTCCTGGCGAAGCTGCCCGGAGGAGAGGCCCGGCCGGCTCGGCCTAGCGGTCCGGCCAGTTCCCGGAGCCGCCGGAGAAGATGAACCAGCCCACCACCTTCTCGTCCAGCTCGCGCAGGCGGACCGCCACGAGCTGGCAGAGGATCTTGAGCAGCCGCAGCGACGAGACCTTCTGGATGTCGAGGATCCCGGTGATGACCTCGCGCGGGATGACCAGGACGACCGCCCCGGCCTCGTCGGCCTTGGCGTCGGCCGAGCGGGTCTCGCGGTCGATCAGGGCCATCTCGCCGAAGTAGTCGCCGCGCTCCAGGAAGGCGAGGGCCTCCTCGCCGGCCCCCAGGATGTACTTGCTGATCATCACCCGGCCTTCGAGCACGACGTACATCTCGTTGCCGGGGTCCCCCTCGCGGAAGATCACCTGGTGGGGTTTGAGCTTCCTCTCCTTCGACAGCGAGGTGAGGAAGTTGATCTCCAGGTTGGAGAGCTTCTGCTCCTGGAAGAGCTGGCGCTTCGAAGCCAGATCGACGTGGAAGTCGCCCGCCTCGAGCGGCGAGGCGGGCTCGGAGCTGTCCGGCTTGCCGGTATAGGAGAAGAAGTGGGTGAGCTTCCGGTTGGTGAGGCGGAGCTTGCCCGACAGGCTCTTCCAGAGCGCCCAGTAGAGCGCCACGGCGAAGCGCTGGTCGCGCTCCATGACAGCCGTGAGCGCCACCGGGTTCAGGGTCATGAGATCGGTCTCTTCGACCGTGATGGCGTCGCCGGAGCGGGTGCGGCCGTCCACGAAGCTGGTCTCGCCGAACAGGTCGCCGGAGTGGAGCGTCGCGATGGCGAAGAGCCCGTAGGGGGTCTTGCGCTGGATGCTGACGCTGCCTTCCTCGATCAGATAGGACTCGGCCGTCTGATCCCCCTCCTTGACGATGGTCACGCCGGCCGGAAAACGGCTGCGCGTGACGCACTGCGCCAGGAGCGCGAGATGCGGATCCGAGAAGTGAGAGAAGGCATCCCACTTGCGCAAGGAGTCTTGAAGGCTCACGATCGGCCTATTGTAACGGAAGTGGCGCTGCGTTCCGGCGCCATCCTTTGCCAGAGCCGGCTTTCCGGGGCGGCGGCCCGCCCCTCCCGGCGCGCCCAGTCGGCCCGCGGGCGGTCGCCGCACGCCTCCCAGAGCGCCGCCGCCTGCAGGAGCTGCTCGGCGGTGGCGGGCTCGGCCCGTTCGGGATCCGCCAGCGCCTCCAGGCCGGCGGCGAGCGGGGCGAAGCGCCGGCAGGCCGCCGCGGTGTCCCCGCGCAGCAGGTCGAGCCAGGCCCGGTGCAGCTCGAGCCCGGCCGCCCCCGTTCCCCCCGGCCGGGCGGCGCGGTCGAAGGCCGCCTCGGCCGCGGCGAAACGCCCCTCGTAGGCGGCGAGCAGCCCGAGCTCGCGCCAGGCCTCGGGATCGCGGATCTCCCCTCCCAGGCGGGCGAGCAGCTCGCGAGCCTGGTCGAGCCGCAGCAGGTGGCGGGCGGCGGTGGCGGCGGCGAGCAGCTCCCGGCGGTCGGCCCGCTTGCCGAAACGGGCGGCCGCGAGGGCGGCCGAGAGCTGGCCGCTCGCCAGGAGGTCGCGGGCGCTGCGCTCCGGCCGCCGGCGCCGGCGGAGGGCGGCCGCGAAGAAGAGGCCAAGGCCGAGGACCGACACCGCCGCGACCCCGATCGCCCCGGCGACGACGACGCCCGCCAGCAGGTCCTGGAGGTCCGGAAGCGAGAGCACCGGGATCCTCAGAGCAGCGGGAGCTGGGCCGGCCGCAGGCGCTGCAGCGCCTCCTGCTCGACCGTGTCGAGCCAGCCGTCGCGGCTGCCGGAGCCGAGCCGCAGCGCCGGCAGGCCGCGCTCCGCGATCTCGCGCTCCAGGCGCTCTTCGACGGCGCGCTGGAACGAGGGATCGACCGAGCGCATGCCGTCCGGCCGCGGCTCGCCGACGATCGGCACCTCGACCAGCAGGTCGTAGGTCCGGGTCCAGCTCGCGACCAGCTCCTCCAGCCCCTCCTGGCGGCCGGCGGCCAGCAGGAGGTAGACATAGTTGTCGAGGACGCTCCGGTCGCAGACCACCAGAGGGTAGCGCGCCTGGGCGAGGATCTCCTCGGCGATCTGGGTATGGAGGATCCAGGACTGCGCGGCGACCGAGGTCTCCTGGTTGATCGGCAGGGGGCAGCGCCGCGCCACCTCGTGGACCACCTCGACCGACAGGTCGGCCGCCTTGAGCCGCGCCGCGAGGCTGTAGCAGAGGGTGGTCTTGCCCACCCCGTGGCTGCCGATAAAGGCGATCTTGAAGCGCGGCGAGCCGTTCATCGATGAAGTCCCGGCGGTAGCTTATCCTCCAGGATGCGCAGCGCCGCGTCGAGCTGCGCCTCGGAGATGGTGAGCGGCGGCACGATCTGGGCGACCCGTCCCTGCGGTCCGCCGGCCAGGAGGAGGACGCCGCGCCGCCAGACCGCCGCGGTCCAGTCGTGGGCGAGGCCGCGCGAGGCGAGCTCGATCCCCCAGAGCAGGCCGCGGCCGCGCACCGCGGTCACCGCGTCGGGAAAGCGGCCGGGCCAGGCCGCGAGCCGGGCGCCGAGCGTCTCGCCCAGTCGCGCCGCCCGCTCCGGCAGCCTCTCCTCCTCCAGGATGTCGAGCGTCGCGAGCGCCGCGGCGCAGGCCAGCGGGTGGCCGAGGAAGGTGGCGGTGTGGAGCGCCTCCCCCGCCGTCTCCCAGACCCGGAACAGGGGGCGCGACCCGATCACCGCGGCGATCGGCAACCCGCCGCCGAGCGCCTTGCCGCAGCACAGGAGGTCCGGCCGCACCCCCTCGGCCTCGACGGCGAAGAGGGCGCCGGTCCGTCCGAAGCCGGTGAAGATCTCGTCGGCGATCAGCAGGGCGCCGGCCGCCCGGGCCAGGCGGGCGACCTCGGCCAGCCAGCCGTCGGGAGGGATCAGCACCCCCTCGCGCCCGACGATCGGCTCGACGATCACCGCCCCGACCTCCCCCCAGTCCAGGGTCGCCGCGATCCGCGCCGGGTCGGCCCCGAAGGGGAGCCGGCGGACATGGCCGTGCAGGTGGTGGGCGAAGGGGGCCTGGAACTCCGGGCGCGAGGTGACCGCGAGCGCCCCGAGCGTCAGGCCATGATAGGAGGGCTCGAAGGCGAGGACCCCGGGCCGGCCGGTCGCGCCGAGCGCGGTCTTCAAGGCGATCTCCACCGCCTCGGCGCCGGAGATGGCGAAGAAGACCCGGGGGTCGTCCACCGGCGCCAGGGCGCAGAGCCGGGCGGCGAGGGCGGGCCGCGACGGATGGGCCTGGACGTCGCCGAGCGCGTGCAGGAGCCGGCCGGCCTGCTCGCGCACCGCCTCGACCACCCGGGGGTGACCGTGGCCGACCGCGGCCACGCCGAAGCCGGCGGTCAGATCGACATAGATATTGCCGTCCACGTCCCGGACATTGGCGCCGCACGCCTCCTCCCAAAGGATGGAGGGGTGGAAGCCGCCTCTTCCGTCGGGCGGGAGAGTGTTGACGCCGGGGGCTTCGAAGCGGTGGAGATCGGCCGACAGCGCGCGCGCCCGCGGGCCGGGGGGCTCGACGGCGATGCCGGGGGGGAGGTCCCCGAACCTCACATCTCGCGCCGCCCGGCGAGCGAGCGGCCGAGCGTCACCTCATCGGTGTACTCGATGTCGCCGCCGACCGGCATTCCGAAGGCGAGGCGGGTCACCTTGACGCCGCGCGCCTTGAGCAGGCGGGCGAGATAGAGGGCGGTCGCCTCCCCCTCGACGTTGGGGTTGGTGGCCAGGACGATCTCCTCGATCCCTTCGAGCCGTTCCAGCAGGCCGCCGATCGCCAGGCGGTCGGGACCGATCCCGCGGTGCGGCGAGAGCGCCCCCATCAGCACGTGGTAGAGGCCGTGATACTCGCCGGTGCGCTCGATCGGATCGATGTTGAAGGGCTCCTCGACCACGCAGAGCATGGCCCGGTCGCGCCGCTCGTCGGCGCAGATGTGGCAGGGCTCGACCGCCGTGATGGCGTTGCAGAGCGAGCAGTGAAAGAGCTTCTCTTTGACCTCGACGATGGCTTCGGCGAGCGCCTGGGCCTCGGCGGGAGAGACCTTCAGCAGGTGGTGGGCGAGACGCGACGCCGTCTTGGGACCGATGCCGGGCAGACGGGACAGCTCGCCGACGAGCCGGGACAGGGGTTCGGACATCGGTCTCCGGAAATCGGCCGTCCGCTCAGAACAGGCCGGGCAGACT
This sequence comes from Thermoanaerobaculia bacterium, assembly GCA_036263295.1. Classification (GTDB taxonomy): domain Bacteria; phylum Acidobacteriota; class Thermoanaerobaculia; order Multivoradales; family UBA5704; genus DATAHG01. The sequence continues at coordinate 5,592 of DATAHG010000621.1, forward strand.
GGACGCCATGGCGCCCATCTTGCCCTGCATGGTCTCGTCGACCTTGCGGCCCGCCTCGTTGACGGCGGAGACGATGAGATCCTCCAGCATCGGAAGATCGTTCGGGTCAATGGCCTCGGGGTCGATCTTGACGCCGACGAGCTGCTTGTGGCCGCTCATCTTGACCGTCACCATCCCCCCGCCGACGCTGGTCTCGACCACGGTGGTGGCGAGCTCCTTCTGCAGGCGCTCCTGCATTTCCTGGGCTTGCTTCATCAACTGCCGCATGCTGCTCATCGCGTTTCAATCCTCCCTGAAGCTTCCATGCTCTTCGATTCGCTCGATCCGTCCGCCGAAAATGTCGAGAACGGTCTGGACGGTCGGGTGTGTCAAGGTCTCGGCCTCGCCGCGCGGCTCTTCGGCCGCGGCGGCGGTCGCCGCCGGCCGCTCGGGCTCGGCGAAACGCCAGGTTGCGCCGGGTCCGCAGATCGCGCCGACCGCGGCGTCCAGCACCTGGCGGTTGGCGCCCGACTCCAGCTTCGCGCGCAGCCAGTCGTCCGCCGGGATCTCGAGCGTCCGGTCGTCCACGAGCCGCGGCCGGGCGTCCTCGACGGCGGCGGCGAGACCCTGACGCCGGCGGCGCACCTCTTCGAGCAATGCCGTCAGCCGGTCCCCGTCCGCTCCGGTTGCCCCGCTTGCCTCGTTCGCGACATTCGGCTGCGTCCTGTCGGAATCCCGATTCAATGATACGCCTGTCGGTGCCGCCGTGGGACGGGCGGCCTGCGGCGGCACGGCCACAGGGCGTGGGCCGGACGGCGCCGGCGCGGCGACCGGCATCGGCCGGGGCGCCGGAGCCGCGGCGCGCGGGGCCGGGGCGGGCACCGGGCGCGGTCCGGGCGACGCGGCAGCCGCCTCGTGGGGCGGACCGGCCTGACCGCCCTGGGGGAGGCGCGCCGTGCCGGCGAGCAGCTCCTCGACCCGCACCAGCTTGGGCAGCTCGGCGGCACGCAGCCAGGCGATCTCCACCGCCAGCACGCCGGTCTCGCTGCGCCGCACGATCGGCTCGCTCGCCAGGAGCTGGTGCAGCATGCGCAGCAGGTTCTCGTAGCCGCTCGCCTTGGCGATCTCGGCCAACGCCAGCGCCTCCTCGCGCGGCAGGTCGATCTGGCCGGGGTCGCCGCCGAGCGCCAGGTGCAGGGCGTCGCGGCAGAAGGAGAGGAACTGGCCGTAGACGTGGCGCGGGTCCCACCCCTCGTCCTCGACGCGGCGCACGAAGCCGAGGACGGCCGGCGCGTCGCCCCGCAGGATGGCGGCGAGGAGCCCCTGGAACAGGGCGGTGTCGAGGCCGCCGAGCAGGCGGACCGCGTCCTCGTCCGCGATCACCCCCGAGCCGAAGGTCGCGAGCTGGTCGAGGATCGCGACCGAATCGCGCACGCTCCCCTCGCCGGCCCGGGCGATCAGGCGCAGGGCCGTGTCGCTCGTCTGGATGCTTTCGGACTCGCAGATCTGGCGCAGGTAGGCGGCGAGCTCCTGCGAGGCCACCCGGCGGAAGTGGAACTCCTGGCAGCGCGACAGGATGGTCGCCGGCACCGCCTCGATCTCGGTGGTCGCGAAAATGAAGACCAGGTGAGCCGGCGGCTCCTCGACGATCTTGAGCAGGGCGTCGAACGCCTGGCGCGACAGGCGATGGATCTCGTCGAGGACCACCACCTTGTAAGGGTCGCGGGCCGGGCCGTACTTGAGGCTCTCGGTCAGCTCGCGGACCTGCTCGACCTTCGAGTAGGTGGCGGCGTCGACCTCGATGACGTCCATGTCCCCGCCGCGGGTGATCTCGACGCAGGGCGTACACTCGTTGCAGGGGTCGGCGCCGGGGCCGCGCTCGCAGTTGAGCGCCTTGGCGAGCACGCGGGCGGCGGTGGTCTTGCCGACGCCGCGGATGCCGGAAAACAGGTAGGCCTGGGCGATGCGCCCTTCGCGCAGAGCGTTCCTCAGAGCCGTCACGATCGGCTCCTGGCCGACGAGGCTAGAGAAATTCTGGGGGCGCCACTTGCGGGCTAGAACCTGGTAGGACATGTCATAAGGTCAGTGGTCCACGAAGGGTTCCGGTTGATCTGCGGCACTCAGCCGGCATCCTTATCGCTGCTCCCTTCCGGGCCTGACGAGGTTCGGAGGCGACCGATGCACAGGACCCGAACCCTTCGTGGGCCACTGCCCGGGGGCTCATGGTACGTCGTGACCGGGGGGAAGTAAAGAAACACCCGCGCCCACCCGGAGTCGCCCCCTTCAACAGAGCGAGGCGGGGGATTCTTCCCGCGCCTCCCGCCGGGTAAGCTTCTGAACGGCCGGGTAAGCTTCTGAAAACCACGGCAAGGTTCTGAACGGCGGGGCAAGCTTCTGAAAACCGCGGCAAGCTTCTAAACGGCAGGGCAAGCTTCTGAAAACCGCAGCAAGCTTCTGAACGGCGGGGCAAGCTTCTGAAAACCGCGGCAAGCTTCTAAACGGCGGGACAAGCTTCTGAAAACCGCGGCAAGCTTCTAAACGGCAGGGCAAGCTTCTGAAAACCGCGGCAAGCTTCTAAACGGCGGGACAAGCTTCTGAAAACCGCGGCAAGCTTCTAAACGGCGGGACAAGCTTCTGAAAACCGCGGCAAGCTTCTGAACGGCGGGGCAAGCTTCTAAAAACCGCGGCAAGCTTCTGAACGGCGGGACAAGCTTCTAAAAACCGCGGCAAGGTTCTGAACGGCGGGACAAGCTTCTAAAAACCGCGGCAAGGTTCTGAACGGCGGGACAAGCTTCTGAAAACCGCGGCAAGCTTCTAAACGGCAGGGCAAGCTTACTTTGAAAAAAAGAAGCTCGCCCCGGCACCGGGCAGGCTTCGGGGCGCCCAGAGCCCTGTCCGGTGTCCTATCTACAGGACAGTCAGGCGGCGGCGATCGCCTCGATCTCCAGAAGCCATCTCTCATCGTAGATCCCGGCGACGACCACCGTCAGCGCAGGGCGGCGGTCGCCCAGGACCTCCTGGCGGATCGCGCTGTTCTCCGGTCCATGACGCCGGTCGGAGAGGAAGGTGGTCACCTTCACGAGGTTGTCGAGAGACATCCCGGCCGCCCGCACCTGCGCCTCGACGTTCGCCCAGACGAGCCGGCACTGTCCCGCGAAATCGGCCGGCACCTCGCCGTCCGCCGTCTCCGGAATCTGGCCGCTCACGAAGAGCAGCCGCTCGGAGCTGGAGATCTCCAGCGCCTGAGAGTAGTTGCCCGTCGCCTGCGGGGCGTTGGGGGCTTGGACCGAGTGGGTCTTCATGGCGGGGTGTTCACGGCTCCAGTGTGGCCCGCGTCAGGTTGCCAGCCGACTGCCAGACCGTGCCCAGGGCGGCATCGTCAAAGGTCGACTCGCCCAAAGCCACGGGGACCACTCCACCCACCGCGTGCTTCGTCGTCTCCAACTCCAGCGGGGCGAGGCGCTTGCGGATCTTCTTCACGAG
>DATAHG010000622.1:0-4208 GCA_036263295.1 Thermoanaerobaculia bacterium
TCCCAGGGCGACAGCCACATCGAGATGCGGCCGGAGACCGTGCGCGGATAGCCGAGCTGATAGCCCACGAAGAAGCCGAGCCCCACCAGGGCGGCGCCGGCGGCCGCGAGGGTCCAGCGGCCGCGCGCCACGGCGTACAGAAAGAAAAAGACGAACGCCATCACCAGGGCCGGCCCGAGGTCCTTCTGCAAAAAGAAAAACCCGAGCACGAAGCCGATCGCGACGATTGGCGGCAGGGCGTATTCGATCTTCGGCAGGCGCGCCCAGCGCGGCATGCCGCCGAGGCCGCCGCGGGTCTCCGGCAGCTCGCGCAGGAACTCCCAGCGGTCGCGGAAGTAGCCGGCCAGGAACAGCACGATCAGAATCTTGATCAATTCGACCGGCTGAAAGCCGAACAGGTTGACCTTGGCGTCGCTGCCGCCCGGGCCGCTGCCGAGGGTGATCAGCAGGAGCGACAGGCCGAACGCCGCGAGCAGCGGCACGAAGCTCAAGCGCGGCAAGGGGGACCGCTCGTAGTCCACCTGGCTGGCGGCGAACAGCAGGGCGGCGCCGACCGCGACGCCTTGCGCGAAGGTGCGGAACAGGAGCTGGTCGCGCAGGGGGTCGCGCACGCTCAGCATGACCATCAGGCCGAGCCCCGCGAGCAGCAGGACGATCGGCAGCATCAACTGGTCGCCGGTGAACTGGCGCCAGCGAAAAGCGAGGTGGACCAGCGGAAAGACCAGCAGGAACAGGGCGGTCCACAGAAAGAACGCGCGCCGGAACTGGGCCGGGGTGCGGACGACCACCTCGGGCTTGAGGCGCCGCAGGTCGGTGGTCGAGAGGAGGCGGAGGGTGTCGACCGTGGCGCCCGCGGCGCGGGCGGCTTCGAGGCGGGCGCGCAGCTCGGGGAGTTTCGTGCTGTCCGCCACCCCGGCGGCGGGGATGCGGATCTTGCCGAGCTCGCCGACGTTGGGCACCGGCGGCTCGCTGGGGCGGGTCAGGTGCTTGGCGATCTCCTCGGCCACGAAGGCGCGCTCGGTGCGCTCTTCCAGGAACGACAGGAGAGGGGTGATCTGCTCGGCGCGGCTCACCTCGTTGAGGTTGACGACCTCGCCGCGCCCCATCCGGGCCTCGACCTCGGCGAAAGAAGAGGTCACGGCGCGGTAGACCAGGAAAAGCCCGAAGAGGACGGCCACGAAGGCGCCGGCCAGCAGGAGAGCCTCCTGGGTGCGGGTGACCCGCGGGCGGTCCCAGGGCATCGCCGGTCTCCCCGCCTTGGGCAGGGTCGCCGTCGCCGTCTGCTGGCTGCGGCGGTCCGCGGGGGTGCTGCGGGTCACGGCCATCTTCTATCTCTCCTCTATCTCTCCACGGGGGTCCGCTGGAAGATCCGCCGGGCTGGCGCGGGGCCTCGCCGGCTCATTCGGAATCGGAATCCGAATCGGAATGGAAGAACGGAATATTGATCGAAAACCCGCTGTCGAGCTCTTCGAGGCGGGCATTCACCTGGTCGAGGAGGCGCTGTGCCCCTTCGCGGTTGTTCTCGGAATTGGCGTAACGGGGGATGTCGTCATAAAAACCGATCGCCTGGCGCAGGCTGTCGCGGCAGCGCTCCAGCAGTCTCCCCTCGCCTTCCTCGCCGTGGACCTGGACAGCCTGGTCCCAGAGGAGCTTCGCCTGCATGCGGTAGCCGTCGGCGAGCATGGCCTTTTCGCGCCGGCCCACCCGGTAGCCGCGCCGGCCGAGCTGGCCGAGGGACTCTTCCAGCTCCTTGAGGTCGAAGCGCTGGTAGGCGTAGATGCGGGCCAGGCCGAGATAGGGGTCGGGCCACTCCTTGTCGCGGCGGGCCGCCTCGCGGAAGCCGTGGATCGCCTCGTCGGTCTTCTCGGTGGCGGCGCGGGTCTGGCCTTTCTGGCGCAGGCTCTGGGCCTCGATGCGGTCGAGATGGGCCTGGGCGTAGAGCAGGCGGGCGCGGGTGGCGGCGTCGCGCTCGATCCCGAGGGCGGCCTGGAAATATTGCTGGGCTTGCTGCCAGCCGCGCTCGGTGGTGACCGGCTCGTCGCCGTGGTAGCTGTCGAGGATGCGGTCGGCCGCGGCGAGCAGGGCCTCGCGCAGCTCGCCGCCCGCCGCGGTCAGCTCGGAGCCGCCGAGCAGGCCGATCCGCGAGGCGCCCTCGTAGCGGGCGACCAGGGTGTTGAGGTCGGGACGGGCCTGGGCGGCCAGGGCGCGGCGGATCTCGCGCGCCTCGCCGCGCACCCAGGCGTGCCCCATGGCCCCGAGGCCGATCAGCACCAGGACCAGGGCGAACAGGATGCGGCGGCCGAGCCGGCTCGGTTTGGGCTGAGATGGCTGCATGGGCTGGCCGGCCGCTCCCAGGGGGGGCGGCAAGGCCCCGGGGGGGATCGGGAACGGCGGCGGGCCGGCCACCGGGGCCGCGCCCGGGGCCGCGGGGACCGGCAGCGGCGGCGGCAGGGCCGAGGTCGCGGTGGACGGGCCGGCCTCGAAGGTCCGGCGGGTGGAGTCGAGGCCCGCCGAGCTGCCGCCGCTACCGAAGGCGGGGCGGTCGGTGCGCCGGGTGGCGTCGAGGCGGGTCGCCTCGGCGTCCTCCAATGTCTCCCGGGGTTCCCTGGGCTCCTGGGACTCCCGGGGCTCCCCGTCCTCGGGACGAATCCCCCGGTCGGTCCGCCGGGTGGCGGTCAGATCGCTCGGGGCGGCGTCGCGGGGCGAGCCCGCCGCCAGGGGCCGGCCATCCCGAAAGGCTTCGAGGTCGGCGCGCAGGGCCGACGCGGTGGCGTAGCGCTCCCCCACGTCGAAGGCCAGGCTCTTCTCGATGATCCAGGCGAGGCGCGGCGAGACCGACGGCGGCAGCGGCAGCGGCGGCGTGCCGCGGCGGATCTGGCGGTCGAGCTCCTCGGCGGTCGCGCCCGCGAAGGGGCGATGGCCGCTCACCATGATGTAGAGCACGATGCCGAGGGCCCAGAGGTCCGAGTGGCGATCGACGATGCCGCGCTCCAGCCGTTCCGGCGGCGTATAGGGGAGGCTGCCGAACAGGTTCACCGTGAAGCGCCGGGTCTGCGACAGGTGCTTGGCGATGCCGAAGTCCAGCACCCGCACCCGATCCCCGTCCTGGAGGCGGATGTTCTCGGGCTTGATGTCGCCATGGACCACGCCGAAGACCTTGCGGCCGCCGATCTCGGCCGAGAACTCGTGGCAGACCTCCAGCATCTCGCAGAGCTGCAGGGCGATCTCCACCGCCCGGGGCTCCGGCAGGGCGCCGCGCGACAGGACGGCCGAGAGGTCGTCGCCGGGCACGTACTCCATGCAGACCCAGAAGAACCCCTCGTCCTGCCCCCACTCGTAGACCGCGGCGACCTGCGGGGCGGCGCGGCTGAGCTGCTGCTGCAGGGAGACGCCGTTCTTTTCGGCCTCCAGCATCTCGGGGTCGGCCTGGCGCGTCCGCACGACCTTGAGGGCGACCTCGCCCTGGCGCTCGGGGTCCCAGGCGAGCATGACGTCGCCGATCGCCCCGCGGCCGAGGAAGTCGCGCATCTCGAAGCGGCCGACCTGCTGGCGCAGCAGCATGGCTAGTGGCTCCTCGACGAGCGGCGGCCCGGCTTCACGGGTTTGACCGGTTTGGTTGGCTGGAGGGTGGGGGCCGGGTCGGGCCCGCGCACGGCCTGGGCGGCCGGCTGGGCGCCGAAGGTATTGCGGCGGGCGATCTCGGCGATCAGCTCGGCCTTCTCCGGCTTGGGCGGCGCGGGGGTGGACGCCTGGGGGGCCTGAGAGTCCGGAGTGGCGCTCAGCACCAGCACCTGGGGGCCCTTGGCGGCGTTGTTGTCCTCGATGCGGTTCTCGATGAGCTGCGGCCGGCTGCCGGGGCCGATCTCGACCCCGGGCTGCGGCGCCGCCGCGCTCTTGCCGTTGGCGCGGATGGCGTTCTGCACGAGCTGGGGGACGGAGCCTTCGAGGATGCGCACCCCGGCCCCCGGGTTGTCGTGGATGTCGTTGAGGCGCAGGACGGAGCGGTCGCCGCCGGAGATCTCGATGCCGGCCGAGGGGGCGCCGGTGATCTCGACGTTCTCCACCTCGATGGCCGAGCCGGAGAGGCGCAGCCCCACGGTGTAGGGGTTCTCCGAGGCGGCCTGGATCAGGAAGCCGGCGAGGCGGGCGCCGCGCACGGCGCGGGCGTCCACCACCGGGCCGCCGCCGGGCGAGGGGAGCAGCACGGC
>DATAHG010000623.1:0-5066 GCA_036263295.1 Thermoanaerobaculia bacterium
CTGTTCATCGACGAGAGGATGCTCTGGCTGAAGAAGTTCCAGAACAGGATCCCGGCGAGCGCATAGACGGGGTAGTTGCCGAGCTCCATCTTGAAACGAAAGATCGAGCTGAAGACGGTGTGGAGCACCAGCATCATCAGCAACGGCTGAAGCATGGTCCACAGGAAACCGATGGCCGACCGCCGGTAGCGGACCTTGAGCTCCCGGGCCACGAGGGCCACGATCAGATCGCGATAACGAAAAAGTTGAGTCATTTCAGTGCCGATGTCTGCGCGGTCGCGAGGCGCTTTTAACACCGAGCGCCGCCATCTGGCAAGCGGCCCGTCGAAGCTCGATCCGCTCAGCGGGTCTCCCGCAAGGTGGCGAGAGCCCGGCGGAAGCTCGCCGTCTCCGACCTCCAGGCCGGCTTTTCGGCGGGGGAGACGAAGGGGCTGGCGAGCCCGCGGCCGGCGAGTCGGAGGCGGCCCCCCCAGTGCAGCGCGGCGCCCGCTCGCCGGGCCCACCCCTCGTCCTGCTTGCGAGCCCAGCGCAGCAGGTCGGTCCACAGCAACTCCGGGTGCTGATGCCGGCTGGCGCCCTTCCGGCTGCCGATCGTCGCCCCATGATGGTGGAGAACCCGGAAGCCGGGGACGATCTCCACGCCCCAGTCCGCCCGCCGCAGCCGCAGGCAGAGGTCGAGGTCCTGGCCGTAGAAGCGGAACTCCTCGTCGAGCGGGCCGGCCGCCTCCCACGCCTCGCGCCGGATCGCCATGGCGGCGCCGGTCACCCAGTCCAGGGCCACGGGCTTCTCCAGCGAGAGCGGCTTGAGCCGCCGGTAGAAGGGGAGCCGGGCGAGGAGGCCGGGCAGGCCGCTGCTCAGGGCGAAGAGCCAGAGAAGAGACGGCGCCCGCCCGCCGCTCCACTGCGGGGAACCGTCGGGATAGCGCAGGACCGCCCCTGCCACGCCGAGACGCGGGTCCCGGTCGAAGGCCGCGCGCAGCGCCTCGAAGCCGCCGGGGTCCACCTCGGTGTCGCTGTTGAGCAGGAGGAGGACCTCGCCGCGCGCCCGGGCCAGGCCGTGGTTGGCCGAGCGGGTGAAGCCCGCGGCCTGGTCGTGACGGAGGAGGAGGACCTCCGGCCAGCGCGCCGCCACCGCCTCGGCGGTTCCGTCCCGGCTTGCATCGTCGACCAGAATGATCTCGACACCCGCGCTGCCGGAGCGGGCGACCGAGTCCAGGCAGGCCAGCGTCAGGTCCCGGGTGTCGTGGGTCGGCACCACCACCGAGAGCCACGCCGGCGGCCCGGGGAGGACAGGGGAGAGCGGGGCCGGCATGCCGGGCATTCTAAGGGGAGCCGGCGCCGCCGCGCCTGTGTTAGCGTTCGCCCGCCTTGGAAGATCTGGTCGCACCCCCGCCGTCTCCTTCTCCCGCACCGCCGCGGGAGGGCCGCGGTCGATGGGGTGCCCTGGCCCTGGGGATTCTGGCGGCGGCTCTTTTCGTGGCGCTCGCCACGGTCCGTCTCGGCGCCCAGGGGCCGCAGTACGACGAGCTGCACCAGGCTACCGGGGCCTTCACCTGGCTGGGCTCGCCCCCCGAGCTGTTCTGCCTGGACGCGTTCGGCGTCTGCGTGCTGAACACCACCTACAGCGGTGCGATCAAGACCAACCTCTACGGACTCTATCTGAGGCTCGCCGGCGGGCGTTTCGACCTGGTGAGCTGGCGCCTGTGCGGGGTTCTCCTTCTCGCGTTGGGGATCGCCCTCTTTCCGGTCCTCGCCCGGCCGGGCCTGCCGCTCTGGAGCCTCGCCGTCTTTCTCACCCTGCTTGTAACCGATGCCACCGTCCTCCTTCTCGGCCGGTTTGACTGGGGACCGGTGAGCCTCGCCCTGACCCTGCGCCTCGTGTTCCTCGGCCTGTGGTTGCGAAGCGTGCCCGCCTCGCGACCTACTTCCTGGACCTTCTTCGGCCTGGGGGCGTTGGCCGGGTTCGCGACTTTCGAGAAGCTCAGCTCCTGTCTGCTGGTTTTGCCCCTGGCCATCCTGCTCCTGACCAGCCCACAGCGCCGCTCCCGCCGTCCTGTTCTGGCCGCCCTGGCCGGCCTGGCCGCCGGAGCGGTTCCCCTGGCCCTGGTCAACCTCGGCTCGCTGCTGACCGGGCAGGGGCTCATCTCGTTGCGCGACGTGTCCGAGCCGGTCCCCCGATCGCTGGCGGGGTTTGCCAGCTATCTCGGCAAGCTCGCCGGGCTGGGGCAGGGAGGGAAGATCGGCGAGCTTACCCTCGGTCTCCCCGTCTGGCGGCGGGACGCCGGATGGGAGGCGGTCCTCCTCCTCGCGGCCGTCCTGGGAGTCGCCGGAGTGGCCCGGCTCGTCCGCTGCCGCCCGGCCGGGATCGCGCTGGCGAGCTATGGGGCGATCGTCCTCGGGCTCTATTTCCTGCCCCGGCCCACCTCCTACCACCACTGGATCCTGGCGACTCCGTTCCAGTACGCGGCCCTGACCCTGGCCCTGGTCGGCCTCGCGCGAGCCCCCTCCGACTCCCGGCCCCGGTGGCAGCGCGGCCTGGGCATCGCTCTGATCGTGATCGCGACGGCCTGGATCGGCATCCGCATCCCCAACCTGATCGCGGTGGAGCGGGCTCTCGCCCGGGGGAGCGCCGCGCGGAGCTGGTCCCCGGCGCTGGCCCGCCTCGGGAAATTCGCGGCCCGCCAGGCCGACCGGGCGGTGTTCGTGGCTTCCGACTGGGGCGTCGCCACCCAGATCTACTGCTTCGCGAACGGCCGTCCCGGGCTCGTCCATGAGCCCTTCTGGCATGCTCTGGAAGCGGCCGATCTGGAGGAGGACCTGAGATCGATCCAGGCGAGGAGCGGCAAGCGGCTGGTCTATCTGGTCCGGCTGGAGCCCCCCGCGGATGTGATCCCCGGTGCCTGGACCCGCGTGGAGCAGACCGTCCTCTCCGATCCGTACTGGCTGGAGGTGCCGGTGGAGCCCGAGGCCCGGCTGCCGGGCATCCGGATCCGCAAGCTCCTGGCGGTGGGGCTACCGGGGCGGCCGGGACCGGCGATCCCGATCGGCCCGGAGCCCGGAAGGTGACGCGAAAGGTTCTGCGGGCTGCTCGCTACGTTTTCCGGAGACCGTAATCGGTTCGCCGGGAATGGCGATTCTTCTCTCCGGCGCCTCGCGACCTTTCGCCAGGATGGCGATCGCCTTTGCCGGGTCCTCGTTTGTCCTCGCGGGGCCCGCGCACTCTGTTTCGAGGGCCGGAGAAGGGATGCGGCAGGCGCGGAAGCTCTGTTTTGCATCACGATACCTTGCGCGGATCACCCGGCAACGTTGTCCTGCGGCAGAGCTCTGTAGATTTGCAGCAGATGACCTCTTCTCGGGAGCTGGCGAAGGTGGATCTGCCGCAGGCCAACCTTTCCCGGCAGCCGGCAAAGCCTTCTCGGGTGCTCAGGAAGGGTTCTTTGCAGCACAACAAGTCTGCCCGGTACCCGGGAGGAGCTGTCCTGCTGCAAATGAAGGGTGATTTGCAGCAGGACGACTCCGCTCTGCTTCAGGACGGATCGTTTTGATGCAAGCTCGGGCTCAGGGCAGAGGCAGATCGAACATCCGGGTCAGGAAGACCGACATCTGGGCCCGGGTGACGACGTTCCGGGAGCAGAAGTTGCCGGCTCCGCAGCCGGCCGTGATGCCGCGGGCCACCAGCTCGTTGATCCAGGGCGCGAAGGGATCGGAGCAGGGCACGTCGAAGAACTGCGACGTCGTACAGGCGGGAGGGGTGAACCCGCTCCCCTCCTTGGCGGTCAACAGGAAGACCGCCATCTGCTCCCGGGTGACCGAGTTGCCCGGACAGTAGTTGCCGTTGCCGCAGCCGGCCGTGATGCCGCGGGCGACCAGCTCGTTGATCCAGGGCGCGAACGGATCCGTGCAAGGCACGTCGTTGAACTGCTGCACCGTGCAAAGGGGAGGAATGAAAGCCGGCCCCTCCTTCGCGAGCAGCAGGTAGATCGCCATCTGACCGCGGGTGACCGGGTTGTCCGGGCAGAACAGGCCGGGAGCGCACCCGGCCGTGACGCTGCGGGCGAACATGGCCTCCACGAAGCTCCAGGCCCAGTGATCGATCGGCACGTCGAGGAAGGTGTGGGGGACGATCTGGAGCGCGACCGGGTTGGAGAGGGCCGTGCCGCTGGCGTTCTGGACTTCGAGCTGGACCTGGTAATTGCCGATCCCGGCGAGCCGGGCGTCCCAGTCGACGGTGCTCCCGGTCAGCTCGATCGGCAGCCCGCCGGTGCTCTTGGTGATGATCCAGCGGTGCGCCAGGCTCGGCTTTCCCGTGGTCTGGGCCGTGAAGTGGACCGCGGGGTCCGCCCCGGATCGCCCCGGCACCGTCAGGCTCGTGATCTTGGGCATCGGGTCGAGCACGGTCACATTGCGGGTGATGTCCCGGCAGCCGGCCGCGTTGCACGCGCGCAGGGTGACCGCGTAGACGCCCGGCGTCGCGAAGGTGGCCGTGGGGTTCTGGGACGTCGAGGTCCCCGGGGTGGCCTGGGCCAGGAGCGGCATCGCCGCGACCAGGCCGGCCAGGTACAGGAGGAGAGTGCTGCCTCTACGACGGAGACCCTTCATGATGTCCTCGCTTCGCTGAGACTCAGGGTGTGGAGAGCCCGAAGTTGGCGGACAGGAAGACCGCCATCTGACTCCGGGTGATCGGATCGCCCGCACAATATCGGCCGCCGCCGCAACCGGCGGTGACCCCACGCCGCGCCAGCTCGTTCACCCATGGGGCGAACGGGTTCGAGCACGGGACGTCGGAAAAGACCGCGCTGGTGCAAGCGGGAGGCGTGAAGGAGCTCCCCTCGCGCGCGAGGAGCAGGAAGACCGCCATCTGGTCGCGGGTGACCGACGAGCCGGGGCAGTAGTTGCCGCCGCCACAGCCGGTGCTGATGCCCTCGGCGGCGACCTGCTCGATCCAGGCGGCGGCGAAGGAGCCCGCCGGCACATCGTTGAACACCGTGCCGGTGGCCGGGGGCGGGGTAAACCCCGCGCCGTGCTCGGCGGTCAGGAGAAAGACCGCCATCTGGGCCCGGGTGACC
>DATAHG010000624.1:0-2809 GCA_036263295.1 Thermoanaerobaculia bacterium
CGTCCTGCTCCTGGGGGTGGCCGGGCCGGACGGGATCGAAGCCGTCTCGGTCTTCGGCTGGACCCCCTACCTCGCCGACTTCCTGCACAACGTCTCGCGGCCCGGCGGAGAGCGCCATTCGGCCCCCCTGATCTGGCAGGCGGCCCGCCTCCTGCACGCCCGGCGCATCCCCTTCCTCTGCCTGGGCGGCGGAATCCGCGAGGGGGACGGCGTCGCCCGCTTCAAGGAGCGCTTCGGCGGCGAGCGCCGCCCCCTGGCGGCCCTGCGCCAGGTCTACGACCGGGAGCGCTATGCCGAGCTGTGCCGCCTGGCCGGGGTGGATCCCGAGGCGGAGGGCTACTTTCCACCCTACCGGAACCCGCGCGCCAGCGCCGGAACGAACGAGGCCCCTGCCCTGGCGGCCGGCCGGGGAGGGCGCTGATGTTCACCCGCTCGGCCCGCTTCTACGACGAGCTGTACGCCTTCAAGGACTACGGCGGCGCGGCGGAAAAGCTGCGGGCCTTCCTGCGCGAGCGCCACCCCGAGGCTCGCACCCTGCTCGACATCGGCTGCGGCACCGGCCGCCACCTGGAGCACCTGAAGGGGGATTACCAGGTCGAGGGGCTCGACCTGAACGGCGACCTGCTCGACATCGCCCGGGCGCGCTGCCCGGAGGTGCCGTTCCACCAGGCCGACATGACGAGCTTCGACCTGGGGCGCCGCTTCGACGTGGTGGCCTGCCTGTTCAGCGCCATCGCCTACGTCCGCACCGTCGACAACCTCCGCCGCACCCTGGAACGGATCGCCGCGCACCTGGCGCCGGGGGGGATCGCCGTGATCGAGCCCTGGTTCTCGCCCGAGACCTACTGGACCGGCACCATCACCTCGAACTACGTCGATCGCCCCGACCTCAAGATCGCCTGGATGTACACCAGCGAGCGGGAGGACCGGCTCTCGGTGCTGGACATCCACTACCTGGTCGGCACCCCCGAGAGCGTCGATCACTTTACCGAGCGCCACGAGCTGGGCCTCTTCACCGAGGAGGAGCACCGGGCGGCCTTCGAGGACGCCGGGCTGGTCGAGGTGGAGCACGACCCGGAGGGGCTCTTCCGGCGCGGTCTTTATTGGGGAAGAAATCGGGGGAGGAAGCCGTGAAGCGCTCGCTGACCGATCTCGCGGTCCTGGGCGGTCCCCAGGCTTTCGCCGAGCCGCTCTACGTGGGGCGCCCCAACATCGGCGACCGCGGCCGCCTGCTCGCCCGGATCAACGACCTGCTGGACCGCCGCTGGCTGACCAACGGCGGCCAGTACGTGCAGGAGCTGGAGGCCCGCATCGCCGAGCAGGTGGGGGTGCGCCACTGCGTGGCCATGGCGAACGGCACGGTGGCGCTGGAGATCGCCATCCGGGCGAGCGGCCTGGCGGGCGAGGTGATCGTCCCCTCCTTCACCTTCGTGGCCACGGCCCACGCCCTGCAGTGGCAGGAGATCACCCCGGTTTTCTGCGACATCGATCCGGTCACCCACAACCTCGACCCGGCTCAGATCGAGGGGCTGATCACCCCGCGGACCACCGGGATTCTCGGCGTCCACCTCTGGGGGCGTCCTTGCGACGTGAAGGCCCTGGCCGACATCGCCCGCCGCCACCGTTTGAAGCTCCTGTTCGACGCCGCCCACGCCTTCGGCTGCACCTGCGGCGGCCAGCCGGTCGGCGGCTTCGGCGACGCCGAGATCTTCAGCTTCCACGCCACCAAGTTCCTCAACTCCTTCGAGGGGGGAGCCGTGGTGACGAACGACGGCGCGCTGGCGGACCGCATCCGCCTGATGCAGAACTTCGGTTTCGCGGACTACGACGAGGTGGTCTACGTGGGCACCAACGGCAAGATGACCGAGGTGGCGGCAGCCATGGGCCTGACCTCGCTCGAAAGCATGACCGAGTTCGTCGAGGTCAACCGCCGCAATCACCGGCGCTACCGGGAGGAGCTGTCCGGGGTCCCCGGCCTCACCCTGGTCGAGTACGACGAGAGCGAGGCGGGCAATTTCCAGTACGTCGTCCTGGAGGTGGACGAGTTTCGCGCCGGCCTCTCCCGCGACGCCCTCAAGGATGTGCTGTGGGCCGAGAACGTCCTCGCCCGGCGCTACTTCCATCCGGGGTGCCACCGGATGGAGCCCTACCGGTCCTACTTCCCGAACGCCGGCCTGCTGCTGCCGCAGACCGAGCGGCTGACGGAGCAGGTCCTGGCCCTGCCGACGGGCACGGCGGTCGAGCCGGAAGAGATCGCCCGGGTCTGCGAGATCATCCGGCTGGCCCTGGCTCACGGCCCCGAGCTGAAGGAGAGGCTCCAGGAGGCCGGCGTCACGGCCGGGGCGGAGTCCGTTTGAAAGTCAGCGTCTCGATCACCGCCTACAACCACGAGCCCTACATCGCCCAGGCGATCGAGGGGGCCCTGGCCCAGGAGACCGATTTCGACTTCGAGATCGTGGTGGGGGACGACTGCTCGACCGACGGCACCCGGGAGGTGATCCGGGACCTCGCGCGGCGCCATCCAGGCCGAATCCGACCGATCTTCCCCGCGAAGAACTTCGGGGACGGCGGCAAGCGGATCTTCCTGGAGACGATCCGGGCCTGCCGGGGGAGCTACATCGCCACCATGGACGGCGACGACTACTGGACCTCGCCGCGCAAGCTCCAGAGCCAGGCGGACTTCCTGGACCTCCACCCCGATTGCTCGATGTGCTTCCACGACGTGATCAAGGTTTATGAGGATGGCTCCCGTCCCTCCGCCCGCTACAACGGGCCGGACCAGCCCCGGTTCTTTACCCTGGAAGACATG
>DATAHG010000625.1:0-7244 GCA_036263295.1 Thermoanaerobaculia bacterium
GGCCGCGGGCGTCATCGACCCGGCCAAGGTCACCAAGACCGCCCTCCTGAACGCGGCGTCGATCGCCGGTCTGATGCTCACGACCGAGGCGATGGTCTCCGAGATCAAGGAGAAGGAAGACAAGTCGGGCGCCGGCGCCGGCGGCGGCATGCCCGGCGGCATGGGCGGGATGTACTAAGACTGGAATTGCCTGGGGTCTTCAGTGATCCCAGGCTCGTAGACGCGGCGGCCAGCCCGGGGAACCGGGCTGGCCGTTTGTGTTTGTGGGAGGCGGCGGAAGCCAGCGACGGTTTGACCCTAGAATCTGGACAGGAACATGAGCCACCCAACCTGGACCCTCCGCCCCGCCCTCCCTGCCGACGCCCCCCGTCTGACCGAGCTCGCCCAAGCCGCCAAGGGCCATTGGGGTTATCCCCAAGATTGGCTGGCCCGCTGGGAGCCCGATCTCACCCTCACCCCCGAGTACATCGCCCAGCACCGGATGTTCGTGGCGGAGGAGGACGGTGTCGTGATCGGGGTCAGCGGGATCGAGGACCATGGGGCCCGCTGGATCCTGGAGCATGTGTGGATCGACCCGGCGCACCAGGGGCGGGGTCTCGGGCAGGCGCTGGTCCGGCGTTGCCTGGACGCGGCGCGGGCGGTCCGGCCCGGGGTGGTCGAGATCGTGGCCGAGCCGAATGCCACCGGGTTCTACGAGAAGCTCGGAGCACGGAGAGTGGGTGCCATCCCGGCTCCGATGCCGGGGGCGCCGGACCGCGAGCTGCCGCTGTACGAGATCGTGTTGGAACCTTTCGCTCCTGATTCAAACCCATGAGGAAGCGATCCAACGCGGCACCGCGTTCGGTCGGCGCGGCGCCGCGGTGAGGGGCGCGGGCTCGCGGTGAGGCGGCGCGCCCCGCGATGAGGCGACGCGTCCTCGCATCTGGCGGGCGCGAGCGGTCGTCGGGCTCCGCGGTGCCGCGGGCAGCCGATTCGATCTGGAGGTCCTCCCCCGCGGCCTCGCGGCCTCCCTGCGCGTGCCCGCGTTGAGTGCGGCGGGCTCGCGCCCGGCCGTCGCGCTTCCGCGGCAGGGCGCGCGCTGCCGCGGCAAGCTGCCGCGCCGCCGCGCTCTCCCGGGCGGGACCGCGCCGAGTCCACGCGGACGGGATGTGATCCGGCGCGGATCCGCGGCAAGTCGCCTCGAAGGTGCGTCGGAAGGCGCGTCCCCGCGTCCCGAGGGCGCGTCCTCGCGGCGAGGCGGCGCGACGGCGCAGGAATCCCGCGCTCCACGGGTTTCAGTGGCTGTAGAATGCGACGGTTCATCCGTCGAAAGGAGACAGCATGAGACCGAAAGCGC
This sequence comes from Thermoanaerobaculia bacterium, assembly GCA_036263295.1. Classification (GTDB taxonomy): domain Bacteria; phylum Acidobacteriota; class Thermoanaerobaculia; order Multivoradales; family UBA5704; genus DATAHG01. The sequence continues at coordinate 1,337 of DATAHG010000625.1, forward strand.
TGTTGCTTTTCGTTGTAGGCCTTTGCATCGTCCTGGCGAGCGCCACCCTGGAGGCGCGCCCCCGGCGGGCTGCCGGCTGGGAGCTGCTGGGGACCCGGACCGTGACCGACCGGGCCGATCACGATGTCGTCGCGGCCGGCCACCAGGGCACGTTCCGGAGTATCAAGATCACGGTCGCGGGCCGGCCGGTCCAGTTCAAGGACGTCAAGATCCACTTCGGGAATGGGGAGGTGCAGGACGTCGCCCTGCGCGAGGTGATCCGGGCGGGCGGGGAATCCCGCGTGATCGATGTCGAAGGGCACGACCGGGTCATCCAGAGGATCGAATTCTGGTACGACGCCCAGTCCGTCGGCAGGCGGGCGACCGTGAAGGTGTTCGGCCGGAACTGACTTGGCTGCCGGAGCCCTGCAGTCGCGACGGCTGACTCAGCATTCGTTTCGGGTGACCTTGCAGTTTGTGACGGCTGGCCGTGCAGCCGTCACACTCGTGCTGCTCGGTTGCGGACCTGGGCTCGGTTATACTCTCGGTATGAAGACCGCTGTTTCAATCCCCGATCAGGTTTTCGAAGAGGCTGAGCGACTCGCAGAAGAGCTGAAGACTTCGCGAAGTCAACTCTACAGTAAGGCATTGGCTGAGTTTGTGGCTCGGCATGCCCCCGATCGCGTCACCGAGACCATGAATCGGGTGATTCAGGAGCTTGGAGCGGATGCCGAGATGGATGAGTTCAGCCGACGGGCTGCCCGTCGCGTTCTGGAGCAGGTGGATTGGTAGTCAGCCAAGGCGAGATCTGGTGGTCCGATCTGGGGGAACCGGTTGGATCGGGACCCGGATATCGTCGGCCGGTTCTGGTGGTCCAGGGAGATCCTCTGAATCGTAGCCGGATCAACACTGTCGTTTGTGTGCCCTTGACTGGCAATCTCAACTGGGCCGAAGCTCCCGGTAATGTCCTTCTGGCGGCCAGAGTGACAGGTCTGCCCAAGGACTCTGTTGCGAACGTCTCGGCCATCGTCGCAGTAGACAGGCGTCAGTTGACTGAGTTGGTTGGCAAAGTCGGCCGTAATCAGCTGGAGCTGGTACTGGGCGGCATCGACATCGTGCTCGGGCGTTAACCCCCGGCCTCCGGGAACAATCCGACCCCCTCCCCGGTTTAAGCCCTCCGGGACCGCGGGCCTCCGCGGTCCCACCCTGTCACAACCCTGTTTCATCCCGTCGTCCCTTTGGAGAACTCTGGTACCATCACCGATCCCATGGACTCGATCTCCGTCCGCGGTGCGCGCGAGCACAACCTGAAGAATGTCAGCCTCGAGATCCCGAGGAACCGCCTGGTGGTCATCACCGGCGTGTCGGGGTCCGGCAAGTCCTCTCTGGCCTTCGATACGCTGTTTGCCGAGGGCCAGCGCCGTTACGTGGAGTCGCTCTCCAGTTACGCCCGGCAGTTCCTCCAGCAGATGGAGAAGCCGGACGTCGATTCGATCGAGGGGCTCTCTCCGGCGATCTCCATCGAGCAGAAGTCGGTCTCCAAGAACCCCCGTTCGACGGTGGGCACGGTCACCGAGATCCACGATTACATGCGCCTGCTGTTCGCCTCGATCGGCGTGCCGCACTGCCCGAGCTGCGGCCAGACCATCCGGCCGCAGACCGTGCAGCAAATGGTCGACCGCGCCCTCGGGATGCCGGAGGGCACGCGCCTGGTCCTCTATGCCCCCTATGTGCGGGGCAAGAAGGGCGAATACAAGAAGCAGCTCGCCCAGATGTCCCGCGAGGGCTTCATGCGGGCCCGCATCGACGGCCAGACGGTCGACCTGTCGGCCGAGCCGCCCAACCTCGACAAGCAGAAGAAGCACTCGATCGACATCGTCATCGACCGCCTGGTGATCAAGCCCGGCATCGAGAAGCGGCTGTCGAGCTCGATCGAGACGGCGCTCAAGGTGGCCGGCGGGCTGGTGGTGTTCGCCCCCGAAGGCTCGGCCGAGGAGACGCTGTCGCAGAACTACTCCTGCGTCGAGTGCGGCACCAGCCTGACCGAGATCACGCCCCGGCTGTTCTCGTTCAACAGCCCCTATGGCGCCTGCCCGACCTGCTCGGGGCTGGGGACGCTGATGGGCGTCGATCCCGAAAAGATCGTGCCCGACCCCGAGCGTTCGATCGACGCCGGGGCGGTCGCCCCCTGGCCCGAGGGCTCGAAGTCGTGGCGCATGAAGATGGTCCAGACCCTCGGCAAGCAGATGGGGTTCTCCATGAACACCCCCTGGAACCGCCTGCCGGCCGAGGCCCGGCGGGTGATCCTCCATGGCAGCGGCAACGAGGAGCTCACCTTCAAGCTGGAAGGGAAGAAGTCGAGCTACAAGTGGACCGGCTCCTACGAGGGGGTCATCCCTATGCTGGAGCGCCGGTACAAGGAGACCGACTCCCTGGGCGTGCGGGCGGAGATCGAAAAGTACATGTCGATCCGCACCTGCCCGTCCTGCGAGGGGCGGCGCCTGCGGCCGGAGGCCCTGGCGGTGAAGATCTCCGGCCGGGCGATCGACGAGCTGTCGCAGCTCGCGGTATCGGACCTGCGGGCCCTGATGGGCGCCCTCCGGCTCGATCCGCGCGAGACCGCCATCGCCAGCAAGGTGGTGCAGGAGATCGTCGATCGCCTCAGCTTCCTCGACGACGTGGGGGTGGGCTACCTGACGCTCGACCGGTCGTCCGCCACCCTGTCGGGCGGCGAGAGCCAGCGCATCCGGCTCGCGACCCAGATCGGCAGCAAGCTGATGGGGGTGCTCTATGTGCTGGACGAGCCCTCGATCGGCCTTCACCAGCGCGACAACGCCCGCCTGCTCGCGACCCTCCAGGGGATGCGCGACCTCGGCAACTCGGTCCTGGTCGTCGAGCACGACGACGAGACGATCCGCGCCGCCGACTGGGTGATCGACCTCGGGCCGGGCGCCGGGGTGCACGGCGGCGAGGTGGTGGCGCAGGGGACGCCGGCCCAGATCTCCCGTAGCGCCGACTCCCTGACCGGCCGGTATCTGCGGGGCGACCTGGCGGTCCAGGTCCCGGAGCGCCGCCGCGAAGGGAAGGGCACGCCGCTGGTCATCCAGGGGGCGCGCCAGAACAACCTCAAGGACCTGACGGTCGAGATCCCGCTCGGCGCCTTCACGGTGGTGACCGGGGTGTCGGGCTCGGGCAAGAGCACGCTGGTCAACGACATCCTCTACAAGGCTCTGGCGCGCCACTTCTACCGCGCGACCGACCGGCCGGGGGAGCACGACGGCATCCTCGGCCTGGAGCAGCTCGACAAGGTCATCGCGATCGACCAGAGCCCGATCGGGCGGACGCCGCGCTCCAACCCGGCGACCTACACGAACGTGTTCAACCCGGTCCGCAACCTGATGGCGATGACCCCCGAGGCGCGCATGCGCGGCTACCAGCCGGGGCGGTTCAGCTTCAACGTCCCGGGCGGGCGCTGCGAGGCCTGCAAGGGGGACGGGCAGATCAAGATCGAGATGCACTTCCTGCCCGACATCTATGTGACCTGCGAGGTCTGCGGCGGCAAGCGGTACGACCGCGAGACCCTGGCGGTGCGCTACAAGGGGTTGAACATCGCCGAGATCCTCGACCTGCCGGTCGAGCAGGCGCACGAGATGTTCACCAACATCCCGGCGGTCGAGCGGATCCTCGACACCCTGTGCGAGGTCGGCCTGGGCTACATCCGGCTCGGCCAGCCGGCGACCACCCTCTCGGGCGGCGAGGCGCAACGCGTCAAGCTCTCCCGCGAGCTGTGCAAGCGCTCGACGGGGCGGACGCTCTACATCCTCGACGAGCCGACCACGGGCCTGCATTTCGACGACGTGGGCAAGCTCCTGAAGCTCCTGCACCGGCTGGTCGAGCTGGGCAACACGGTGGTGGTGATCGAGCACAACCTCGACGTCATCAAGACCGCCGACTGGGTGATCGACCTCGGCCCCGAGGGCGGGGCGGGGGGCGGCTCGCTGATCGCGGAGGGCACCCCCGAAGAGGTGGCCCAGGTCGCCGGGAGCTATACCGGCAGCTATCTCAAGGGGGTCCTTCCCGAGGCGCGGCCGGCGGCCCGCAAGCGGGCGGCCCCAGTCCAGCCAGCCAAGGCGGCCAAGGCGGTCAAGGCGGCGCCCCGGGCCGCGGCGGCCGCGGTGGGCAAGGGGGGGCGGCCGCGGAAATCGACCCCGGCGGCTCGCGGCCGGGTAGGCTGAGGCACTCCGCCTCCTCCATACGGTTCTGTCGATATCTCGGCGGTGACAGGGCGGCCCCGGAAGAGACTTCCGGGCCGCCCGGCCGCCCGTTCCCTCCATATCAAAGACGGATGTGCTTTGGAATCAGTCGTTTGATTCCAGGGCCGCCGGCCCACCAAAAAAATTCTAAAAATTTCTTCGCGGGTTTGTCCCGCTTTCCCCGGATGTCTCACCAGGAAAAGTAGAGAGGTAGAAACCACTGCCGCGCGGGTCCAACCGGCGAGGCACCCAAAATAGTTCCAAAACTGATCGACCGCATCGATCAGCGTTTTTCCCCCCGGGGGCTCAGATGAGTCCCCGCATTTTTTTTGGGCCTGTTTTTGGGGCGAGGTCTCGGGTCGACTTCTGGCTATGCGAACAACCGAAATTTCGTTTATCCTCCTGCGATCCGCCGATTCGGCGGTCTGACTTCCAAGGAGGATCCGATGTTTAGAGCTCGTCTGCTGGCCGGTGTTCTCGTCGTCCTCGCCTTCGTCTTCGGTCTCGTGGCCGCGCAGCCCGCCCGGGCCACCTACCCGACCTGTTCGGCCACTCAATGCAGCTTCTCGAGTGGCAACTGCACCTGTCCCGGCGGCCCGCCGTTCATCTCCATGACCTGCACCCAGTTCAAACAGTACGGGTGCGGCCTGGCACTGCAGTAGAGGGATTCCGCGACTCGTGGCCTCCTCCGCGCACCTGGCGTGGGGGAGACCCGTAACCCCGCCGCCTGAAATTCGTAGAATGATGGAGATGGTTCGGCCCGACTCCAACCTCGCCGAAAAGCGCCGCATCCTCCAGCTCGAGACGCTGTACGACCTGGCTCTGGCTCTGCACGCCCAGCGGCCGGAGCAGGAGCTGGTGGACGAGCTGCTGCAGCGGGTCTGCGCCGTCCTCGACCCGGCGGCGGCGGTGGCGGTGACCCGGGACGCTTACGGCAGCGCCCGCTCCGCCGCGGCGGTCGGATGGGAGGAGGCGCCGGACGGCGCCGCCCTGCTCGGGGCGCCGATCTGGCGCGAGCTGCTGGCCGAGGGACGGATCCTCGCCCGCTCGCACGGCACCCTGGCCGGCCGGCCCTACCAGGAGCTGCTCGCCGCGCCGCTCGCCTACCGCGGCGTCTTCCTCGGCTACATCGCGATCTTCGACAAGGAGGCCCGCGGGGACTCCGACGCCGACTTCACCCCCGACGACCGCCGCTTCCTCGACTCCGTGTCGGCCCTGGCCGGCGTGGCCCTCGACGCCGCCCGCCAGGTCGAGCGCCTGGAGACCCAGCGCGAGCGGCTGGAGGAGGAGAACAAGGCGCTCAAGGGGCGGCTCTCCCGCGAGCTGGACGGCCGCCGCATCGTCGCCCACGCCCCGGGCATGCGGCGGATCCTCGACGTGGTCGAGCGGGTCGCCCCGCGCAGCGTCAACGTCCTGGTGCGCGGCGAGAGCGGCACCGGCAAAGAGCTGGTCGCCCGCCTCCTCCACGTGCTGTCCAACCGGGAAGGGGCCCTGATCGCGGTCAACTGCGCCGCCCTCCCCGAGTCGCTGCTCGAAAGCGAGCTGTTCGGCATCGAGGGCGGCGTCGCGACCGGCGTCCACGCCCGGCCCGGCAAGTTCGAGCTGGCCGACCGCGGCACCCTCCTGCTCGACGAGATCGGCGACATGCAGACCTCCCTCCAGGTGAAGCTCCTGCG